>JAHJHC010000062.1 GCA_018824145.1 Candidatus Omnitrophota bacterium
CAAGAGGCTTTTTAAAAGACTTTCCTTGAGGCCCTCAGACTTTAAGGACATTTCTGATTTGGATAAACTGCCGTTTATTAGCAAGAAGGATGTAAAGGGAAACTCAGAGGATTTTTTGGCTGTAAATATGAACAGGTTTTTTATAAGGAAGGTCTTTACGAGCGGGACTACTGGCTCGCCTTTAAGGCTGTATAGGGATCTATATTCTATCAATTTTGAGCATGCTATAGTCAAGAGACAATACAGATGGGCAGGATTTGATTCTAATCAGAGAAAGGTAATTTTGCGATCGAACCCTATTGTGGCTCCAAACATAAAGAGACGGTCTTTCTGGAGACGTGATTTTTTTCAGAAGAGTTTATTTGTTTCAGCATACCATCTTTCGGAAGAAAATATAGATTATTATTTTGACAATATTAGAAAATATAAACCAGTTGCTTTAGAGACAGTGCCTTCAGCAGGTTATCTCATGGCAAAGTTATTAAATCTTAAAGGTAAGCACCTCGATTTTAAATATGTATTTACCTCTTCAGAGGTCCTTATGCCTCATCAGAAGGTATTTATAGAGATGGAGTTCGGAACCAAGATATTTGATCACTATGGGACAGCAGAGAGAGTTTCGGCCATAGGTATGTGTGAAAGACAGAATTATCATATATATCCTGAATATGCAATAACAGAGTTGGTGCCTTTGGAAGATAAAAAAGGCTATTTTGAGGTCGTAGGCACCACATTGAATAATTTTGCCATGCCTCTTTTGAGGTATAAGACAGATGATATCGTAACGTTATCTTCCGAGAGATGTCCGTGCGGCAGAAATTTTCAAAGAGTAGGGTCTATATACGGAAGAAAGACAGATACCTGTTTTGCGACAAAAGATGGCAGGTTTATATCTCTTCTTTCAGGAATACTCTCTAGAGACTTAGAGGGTCTCATAGAGACACAGTTTATACAGGAAGATTTTGATATGTTAAAGGTGAAGATCGTGACAGACGAGAAATATTCCAGTTATGATGAATCAAGACTTGAAGATAGTATAAAGAATTTTCTCGGAGAGGATATAAAGGTGTGTATCGAGAAGGTTTCTGATATTCCTAGAACAAGTGGTGGTAAATTTAAACAGTTTATATCAAAGATAGAGAAAGAAGAGGCGTTCTTATGAAGAAATTAAATGCTAACTACGAGGCTAGATTGTACAAAAGGCTTTCAGGTAACAAGGTCCGATGCAGTCTCTGTCCTAGAAGGTGTGTGATAGATGATGGAAGCACAGGGCGTTGCCGGGTCAGGATGAATGAAAAAGGGAAGCTTTATGCCATAAGTTATGGCAGGGCAGTGCATGTGGCAGAAGAATTCATAGAGACAGAGGCAGTGTTCCATTTTGAGCCGGGCAGCCGAATTTTATCTGTTGGCAATGTGGGATGCAACCTGTCATGTGTGTATTGTCAGAACTGGAGATTTTCACAGTTAGACCATATTAATGAGAATGATATATTTGAATACACACCTGAACAAATCGTACGGATGGCCTTGGAAAAGGGTATAAAGGTTATTTCCTGGACGTATAATGATCCTGCAATCTGGCTGGAATTTGTAGAGGATACAGCTAAGTTAGCCAGGAGGCATGGTATTTATAATCTATTTAAGTCAGCCTTGTTCTTAACGCCTGAGGCCATTGAAGCCTTTATGGATGTAATAGATATCTTTAGTATTTCAGTAAAGAGCCTGGATCCGGATTTCTATCGTCGGTTCACAGGCGGATGGATAAAGCCTGTTATCGAGGGCACACAACAGATATTTAAAGGTCAAAGGCATCATATGGAAATAAGTAATCTGATTGTGACGGATGCGAATGACAATGAAAAAGACTATATGGATTTAATCAATTGGGTCAAGGCTCATCTATCGGTAGATGTACCTATTCATTTTGTGCGCTTTCATCCTAACTATAAATATACACATGTCTCAAGACCAACCATAGAGACACTTGAAAGGGCAAGGGAATTGGCAAAGGCATCTGGTATAAGGCATTGTTATTTAGGTAATGTCTTTATGCATGAAGGTGCCAATACCTATTGCAGTGTTTGTAATAGCCTTCTCGTAGAGAGAAGAGGTTTGAATGCCGAGCCTATTGGTTTAGAATCTGGCAAGGAAGAATATATATGCAGGAGATGTAAGAATAGGACACAAATAAAGATGTTCCATACCGAGGAGAGTTTTTATGAAAGCATTGAAGTATGAATGGGATGATGATATCTGGTTGCTTCATGTAGAAGTTAATAATATGACTCAAAACAAGAGGACCCTGGTATATTCCCGTGTTATAGAGAACGGTAATAATGGGGGAGAGAGTAAAATCTTTGTAAAACCAGGAGAGAGTTACAGATTTATTCTTTCGAGGAATTATCTGCAGGAGAGAAGTTTGGATATTAGATTTGACAATAAGCTTTTACTGAAGATATTCAGACTCTATGACAGGGCCTATCTGCCCAGTAGTTCAGATATGGTCTATTCTAACAAGGATATACAGTGAAGAAGATAGTCTTTATTAATTCAAGTTTATCACTTGGTGGCGCTGAGAAGATTGTTTATGAGGTAATTAAAGGGCTTGATAGGACAAGATTCCAGATAAAGTCGTATTGCCTTTACAGTCCTGGTGTTATAGGAAAGGCACTTATGTTAGAGCATATAGATTTTAATCATAGCTTTATGCGCAATAAGTACGATTTGAGAGGTATCTATAGACTTGCCAAGTTAGTTGGAAAGGAAAGAACAGATGTCTTATATCTACAGAGTTCGCCATTGGTGTTATTTTGGGGATTTATCTTGGGAATGATGTTTAAAATCCCTCATACTGTAACAGTTTTACATGGCATGAAAGATTCTTTTTGGCGGGAAAGACTTAAGTCTAACATTGTAAATAGATTGATATTGCATAGATTGGATAGGATAGGAGTAGTGTCTAAGGCAAAATTAGCTTCATTACTTAAAAAATACAAGTTAGATCCATCCAAGGTCGAATTGATAAATAATGCAGTAGATATTGATAGATTTACGCCTCTGAAAGATATTGACGGATTTAAAAAGAAGATAGGTATTACTGATAACGAGAAGATTATAGGTATTGTGGGAAGGTTGGTGACTGAGAAGGCATACGATGTCTTTCTAAAATCAGCCCAGCATATTAAAACACGCATTCCAAACTCTAAATTCGTAATCGTAGGAGATGGTAGAGAAAGGACGAATCTTGAAAGATTGACAAAAGATCTGGGGCTTGAGAATCAGGTGATATTTTTGGGCGAAAGACATGATGTAAGTATTCTTATTGCATTGTTTGATGTTGCAGTACTTTCTTCAAGGATAGAATCACTTCCTGTGGTACTGTTGGAATATATGGCAGCTTGTAGGCCTATTGTTGCAACTGATGTGGGTGGGAATTCTGAGGTTTTGTTACATGGCCAGTCAGGACTTATTGTGCCTCCTGAAGAGCCCGGATTAATCGCAGATGCTGTCATAAGACTTCTTAATAATACTGAATATGCCAAGAACATGGGGATGGAGGCCAGAAGAAGAGTAGAAGAAAGTTTTTCCTTAGATGGATTTATGACTAAGATGGAAAGATTTTTTTCATTTGATACAACATGTCATATATTGATGGCAGGCCCTTCTTTAAATTCAAAAGGTGGCATATCTTCTTTTGCGAAAAATCTTCTTAGTTCAAAATCTCCAGGAGAGTTTAAGATAGAATATCATCCTACAACGACTGATGCCAATAATATTTTTAAATCAGTTTTTTTTATAAAAAGCCTTGTCCTGCTTTTTATTAGATTATTGACGGATAAAAATATAAAGATTATTCATATATGCAGTGCCTCAAAAGGCAGTTTTTACAGAAAGGCAGTAGTCTTATTGGTATCCAAGCTCTTTAAAAAATCAGTAATTTTTCATATACATGGCGGAGGATTTCAGCTGTTTTATAACAGTTCACATGGTCTAAAGAGAGCTTTTGTGAGAAAGATATTGGATCTTTCTGATAGCATAATTGTTTTATCTGAATCATGGCATTCCGCAGTGAAGAATATGACGAAAAATACAAACATAAAAATAATACCCAATCCCATAGATACGTCTCTATTCGAGTCTGTTAGGACAAGGAGGGCTTTTGATTTAAATGTATTTACTGCAGGCCGTCTTGAAAGCCAGAAAGGGACTTATGACATATTAGACATAGTACCAGATGTCCTGAAGGAAATACCGCATGTGAGGTTTTCTTTAGCAGGTAACGGTGATATTGAGAAGATAAGTATGCTTTGTAAGGAAAGAGGTATCGAGAAGAATGTAATATTATTAGGTTGGCTCGATAGAGAGATGTTACTTGCTGAACTTAAAAAGGCAGCTTTATTTTTGTTGCCGTCCTACCATGAAGGGCTTCCTATCTCTATATTAGAGGCAATGGCTTCTGGATTGCCTGTAATTTCTACAAAAGTAGGAGGCATACCTGAGATTATAGAAGACGGTGTGAATGGCTTTTTAGTGGCACCGGGGAATAAAAAGGAATTGGTTGAAAAGATAATAGGCTTACTTAGAGATGCAAAACTCAAAAAGAAGATGGCAAAGAATAATATTGAGAAGATAGATCTGATTTACAGGTCAGATCGTATACTTGATAGAATGCACGTCGAGTATAAACATCTGATAACAGAGTGATTACTATGGTCAAAGATTTGAATATCACTATAAAAAGGTTGATATGGAGAAGATTGCGTGAGGGAAAACGTTTTAAGCATATATTTTCATGTATCCAAGAGATAGATAGGTTCTCTAAAGAAGAGATCAGGAGATTGCAGTTAGAGACATTGAAGGAAATTATCCGTCATTCTTATAGTAGTGTCCCTTATTATAGAAGGCTCTTTGATAGCATTGGTCTTAGTGTAAATGGTAGGTTTAATTTCGAAGATATAGCGAAGATCCCGTTTCTTACAAAGGATGAAATTGCAAGAAATACACATGATTTCATATCTTCACATTCGAAAAAGGCCTTTTTGAAAAAAACAGCAAGTAGTGGAACGACCGGCCGCCCTGTAGTGCTTTATAGAGACTTATATTCTATTAATTTTGAGAATGCAATATTGTGGAAACAGCGCTCTTGGGCAGGTATTAAACATGGAGATAAAAAGGCGACCATTAGAGGAGAGTTTGTAGTGGATGGTTCGAAAAATAAGCCTCCTTTTTGGAAGATCGATTGGCTTGGTAAGGAATTGATTTTATCTTCTTACCATATTTCAAGTAAAAATGTCCGTTATTATCTGGAAATATTAAAGAATTTTAGGCCGCATTATATAGAGGCATACCCGTCGTCTCTTTATTTATTGGCAAGATTTATAAAAGACCTTGGGCTTGAAAGTGTACCTGTTAAAGCAGCTATCACCTCTTCCGAAATGATCGAAGATTATAAGAAGGCGTTGATAGAGGATGTCTTTAGATGTAAGGTATATGATTTTTACGGAAACGCTGAACGGGTATCAGCTATAGCAACTTGTCCGGCGGGGAATTATCATATTCTTCCCGAATATGGATTTACGGAATTGATAGATTTAAAAGAAGATAAATATAATAAAGAACTTACAGGGACTTCTTTTATCAATATGTCAATGCCGCTTATCAGATATCGCACCGGAGATATGGTTGTCCCTTCACCTGGACAATGTGAATGTGGGAGGCAATCACAAGTAGTTCAGAGCATTATAGGAAGATTGGACGATATAATTGTTACGCCAGAAGGACGATACATCCCGGTTATAGACTCTATATTAGACAGGGATTTCTACGATATAGTCGAGATTCAGTTTATACAGGAAGATCATTGCAGTATTAGAGTAAGACTTGTCCCTGGGAGAGATTTTGGAAATTCCGACAGGAATAAACTTATCTCCAAGTTGTCTGAACGGATCGGATCCAATATGAAAATCTATGTGGAAGAAGTAGATTCCATAGAACGGGCAAAAAACGGAAAGTACAGGACAGTCATATCTAATATAAAAAGGAAGGAATATGAATAAGTTTATATGGTATATAAAAAGGCTATCCTGTATGTCTTTAGCCGAGATATCCCATAGAACATATATATTTATTGGAATAAATGCCAGTAGATTTATTCGTAATAATGTGGATATGGAAAAGGTGCTGGATCGAAATCCGATAAAAACAAATTTTTATTTTGGACCTAATAGTATTGGAGAATTAAGACAGGAATTCATTAATCTTTTTCCGGGAAGATTAAAAGAGATTGTTAATGAAGCGGATTTATGTTGCCAACATAAATTCAGGGTATTTGATTTAGATTTGGATGCAGGGGAACATATAGATTGGCACAAAGACATAGTTACAGGGAAAAGGTGGCCTATAAAGTACTGGGCCGATATAGATTTTAGAAATAATCATTGCTCTAAAGATGTTAGGTTAGTATGGGAGTTGAACAGGCATCAACATCTTGTGACACTGGGCGAGGCGTATCTATTGACAGTACAAAAAAAATATGCTGAAGAGGTAAAAAATCAGATTTTTTCATGGATAACAGATAATCCTATCCATATTGGTGTGAATTGGGCAAGCCCGCTTGAGATTAGTATAAGGCTTGTATCGTGGTGTTGGGCGTATAAATTCATAGAATCTTCATGTGTTTTTTCGGAAGATAACAAGGCCGAATTTTTGAAATCCATATATATGCAGGTAAATTTTATAGATAGAAATATATCAAAATATTCCTCTGCAAACAATCATCTAATAGGAGAGGCATGCGGTTTATTGATGACTGGACTTGCATTCCCTGAATTTAAAAATTCTGAAGAATGGGTAAATAAAGGTAAGGCGATTTTGTTTGAGGAGATATTAAAACAGGTGCATCCAGACGGCGTTACAAAAGAGCAGGCATTTGGCTATCAGGTTTTTGTAATGGAACTATGTTTACTTGCTGTTATTCTCCTTGTAAAAAATGATATAAAAGTCCCGGAAGAGGTATATGAGAGATTCTATGCAATGTGCGAATTTATTATAAATATAATGGATGTAAACGGAAAGATACCCAATATCGGAGATTCGGACAGTGGTAGGGCTGTGAGGTTGTCACAGGATAAGAAATTTAACGTAGTTAAATCTTTATTGTCAAGTGCCAGTATTTTAAATGGAAGGGGAGATTTCAAAGAAAAGGGTGGTGTTTTTGAAGAGGTGCAATATTGGCTATTTGGCGCAAAAGGATTTAGAAGATATAAACGCATAAATAGTGTCAAACCGTTTTTACATTCCAGGCTTTTTAAAAAGGGAGGATATGCTGTTTTTAGGGGCTCTTCAGATAATGGTAAGGCCAGCATTCTTACGATGGACTGTGGTGAACTGGGCTACACTTCAATTGCAGCTCATGGACATGCAGATTTATTGAGTATAACGCTTTCTTTAGATGGGGTAGAGTTTTTAATAGATCCAGGCACGTATCTTTACCATACTGGTAGTGCCTGGAGAGATTATTTTAGAGGCACCAGCTCTCACAATACCATTACTGTAAATAATAAAAATCAGTCAGAGATAAAAGGGCCTTTTATGTGGGGGAAAAGACCTGTGCCAACTATAGAAGAATGGGAAAGTTCTAATAATCGGGATCGTATCAGTGTTTCATATAACAACTGTACAGTCAGACATAAAAGAACAATTTATTTTGATAAAAAGAAAAACGTATGGTTGATTGAAGATTTTCTCAAAACAAAAGAAAAGAGTACAATAAGGCAATATTTTCATTTATCTCCTTTCTCTACAGTGAAATTATTTGGTACGAATATACTTGAGATACAAAATCAGGGTATTTTTTTATATATGATATTGGACAAGACTTTTTCTGTAGATATAAAGGAAGGAGAGGAGTCTCCAATAGCTGGCTGGTCTTCCAATATGTTCGGAAACAAGGTGAATAGCCCTACCGTGCTAAATAAGGCCCTTATAGAGGGAAGCGAGAAGTTTTATACCCTTTTGTATTTTTCGAGAAAGAAATTGAGGTTGCATTGATTTAGAAAATTATAGTTTGGAGGCAAATTGGATATGAAGTTGAAGATTCTTAATGTAGTAGGTGCCAGGCCGAATTTTATGAAGATAGCCCCGATTATAAAAGAGATGAGGCGCTATCCGGATAAGATTATACCTTTATTGGTCCATACTGGCCAGCATTTTGACCGTGAGATGTCCAAGTTATTTTTTAAGGATTTGAATCTGCCTGAACCGGATTTTTATTTAGGCGTAGGCACAGGTTCACATGCTGTTCAGACTTCTAAGATTATAGAGAGATTCGAGAAGATATTATTAAAGGTAAGGCCTGATTTAGTATTAGTAGTAGGGGATGTGAATTCTACCATTGGCTGTGCATTGTGCGCGGTAAAGATGCATATCCCTGTAGCCCATGTGGAGGCTGGGTTAAGGAGTTTTAATAGAGCTATGCCGGAAGAGATTAACCGGATTTTGACTGATACTATAGCAGAATACTTATTTATTACAGAGAAAAGTGCTGGGGCGAATTTATTAAAGCAGGGTGTCTCTAGAGATAGTACCTATTTTGTGGGAAATGTGATGATTGATACGTTGCTAAGTCATAAGGAGAAGGCCTGTAACAGTACTATCTTAAAGAAGTTGGACCTAAAAAAAAGAAATTACGCAGTCTTAACCCTGCATAGGCCAAGCAATGTAGACGAGAGACAGACCCTTATCAATATATTTGATGCACTGAATGATATACAGAAGAGGATTAAGATTGTATGGCCTGTACATCCTCGCTCAAAAAAGATGTTGGATAAGTTTAAATTCAATGGCGCGATATCGAGAATGGCTAATCTCAAGATGGTTCCTGCGATGGGCTATCTGGATTTTTTAAAGCTAATGACAGATTCCAAGTTTGTCCTGACGGATTCAGGGGGTATTCAGGAAGAGACTAGTGTACTTGGTATACCATGCCTTACTCTTCGCGAGAATACAGAGAGGCCTGTGACAGTTGAGGAAGGGACAAATATTATCGTAGGGCAGGATAGAGATAAAATAACCAAAGAGAGTCTTAAGATTATGTGCGGTAAGTTTAAAAAAGGCAGGAGGCCAAGGCTTTGGGATGGAAAGGCAGCTAAACGTATTGTTAAGATATTGATTAGAGAAGGAAGGAAGTAATGAAAAGTAATATCATTCAGGATAAAAAGACATATCAAATGCATCTTCAGAAAGAGGCTGAATTTTGGGGCAAGATGGCAGAAGAAAGGTGGAAAGGAGGGGTTCCACTTACTATGGATTATCAGCTTGCTACAAGATATAGAGTAAAAAGAGAGGCCCTTGGATGGGGAGATTATATTCAAGATCCTGAACTGGAGGCCTTGACCCCATTTGGTAGCGCACGGACAAAATTTATCGAGTTTGCTAAAAAAAGTAGCGGAGAAAGGGCACTTGACCTTTGCTGTGGTGCGGGGTTTTTGACTTTAGAGTTGGCACGAGCGGGTAAATCAGTCGATGCAATAGATTATAGTGAAAGAGAGATCAATGTGGCTAAGAAATATCAGCGTGGATTGAAAGAACAACCTTTGGGAAAGATTAATTGGATAATAGCGGATTTGAACAATTACAAACTTCCGACTGAAGAATATGACCTTGTTACTGCGTGGGATGGACTTCATCATATACCTAATATCGATAGGTTATGTAATGAGATATACAATTCATTGAAACCCGGAGGGGTATTTCTTTTTTGTGAACGCATTTGGGGAGGGGAAGAACAAACATTTAAGGCTAAGATAAGTCAGGCATTTGAAATAACACTGAATGTTTGCCTTCCGTTAGCATGGCCTTATTCTAAACGTGTCAAAGTATTTAAGAATATGCTAAGCATTATATATAACAAATATATCTTAAAACGTAACGTAGAGTTTGGTGCAAAGTTGGAGCAGGAAAACCATGGGTATAGTACGCCATTTGAAGATAGTATCGGTGTAGAAATGTTGTCTGCGATAGGGAAGTTTTTTGAAATTGCAAACCTACAAAAATTCGGTGCTTTTTCAGAAGAGGCTTGTAGATCATTGGATCTCCCGCGTTTTTTACGGATACCTGCGATATTATTTTTATCATGGTTTGATTACCTTTGGGTGAAGAGTAGATTGCTTGAAGGTAAGATATTCATGGGGTATGCAAAAAAAAGAAAATGAATAAAATGAATTCTACATATCCTCCGGCAGTTGTGACCTACATGTCTTACTCTGGGCTGGGAATTGTAAGGTCCTTAGGCAGACGTGGTGTGCCTGTCTACGCTTTGGATCCTGACCCAAGACAGGTAGGCATGGATTCACGCTTCTGCGAGAGTATAGTCTGTCCATCAGTTGAATCAAATGAAGAAAAACATATTGAGTTTTTAATCCGTTTAAGTAAGAGTTTGGCAGAGAGGCCTGTATTATTTCCTACGGGAGATAATACTGTGCTCTTGTATGCGAAATATGAAAATATACTAAGAGACTATTTTTTATTTGCAGGGCCAAAACGCAATACTATAGAAAAACTTGTTACGAAAGATGCCCTTTTTAAAACAGCGCTTGAGTGTAATATTCCTATACCTGATACCTATATACCGACTTCGTTGTCTGAGGTTAAGAGCATAGCTTCAAAGATATCTTATCCATGCATAATCAAGCCTGTGAGATCTCACTCATGGCGTCAGAAATCCATGCAAAATATCTTGGGCGAGGGTAATAAGGTTATAGTTGTTCGGACAAGGGATGAATTAATAAACTACTACACTAAAATTGCATCTTGCGATCCTGATGTTATTATCTCTGAAGTTATTCCTGGAGATGACAACGAACTCTTTTATTTCGTATTCTATATGTCGAATGACCACAAAATACTGGGATGTTTTTCCGGCAGGAAACTGCGTGTAATCCCTATTCACTTTGGCAGTGCAAGTTTCGTTGAATCTGTATATGTGAAAGAGTTGGATAGACTTAGTATTGATTTCCTGGAAAAGCTTAGATATAGAGGCCTAGGCGGAATAGAGTTTAAAAGAGACCCCAGAGACGGAAGGTTTAAGCTCATTGAATTCAATGCGCGGTTTGGACTTTGGGATATGTTAGGCTCAAGATGTGGTGTGGATATTGCATATATCGCATATTCTGATACCATCGGTAAAAAAATAAAAGGGAAAGTTAAGTATCGAACAGGAATCAAATGGGCCTCCATATGTCGTGATACTAAGGCATTCTTAAGTTACAGGAAAGAAGGTCATATTGCCTTTAGGAATTGGCTATCTTCTCTTCGTGGAGAGATACAATGGGCTGTGTTTGCATGGGATGACATAAGACCTGCTTTGAGCTTAACCATTAGATTTATATTGCGCAATATTAACCGTATTATCTTTAAGATTACAGGTTTAATAATAAAACCGTTAGAAAGAAAAGCTGGTAGTAAGCTATAAGCTGAGAGAGAGAAATATATGGGCCGTATTAAATTTTTAGACGTTTTTATAGATAACCTTTCTATGCAAGAGGTTGTCGGATATATAGAAAGATTTGTAAATACTAAGAGACCACATCAACTAGTGGCAGTAAATGCTGCAAAGATAGTTAAGATGCGGCAAGACAGAAGACTGGCAGAGCTTATTAATTCGTCTGACCTTATCTTTGCCGACGGTCAGGCAGTAGTCAGTGCATCAAGAATCCTGGGTTGCTCATTGAAAGAAAGGGTAGCTGGCATAGATCTGATGCAGGAACTTGTTAAACTGGCCTTGGATAGAAAATATAAATTATATTTTCTGGGAGCAAAGAAAGAGATAGTTAAAAAGGTAGTTGATATATATAAAGAGAGTTTATCCCGTATAAATATTCTAGGCTGGCACCATGGATATTTTTCTTCGCAGGAAGAGGAAAAGGCAGTAATTGAAGAGATAAGAAGGTTGAAACCTGATATCCTGTTTGTTGCGATGGGGACGCCTAAGAAAGAATATTGGATAAGAGACAATCTTATGTATTTAGGGGTGCCTGTTTGTATGGGGGTAGGCGGCAGTTTTGACGTAATTGCAGGGGTTCTGAAGAGGGCGCCGAAATGGATGCAGGAAATAGGAATGGAGTGGTTTTTTAGATTTATTAGTGAGCCGCGAAGATTGTGGAAAAGGTATCTAGTCAGTAATACCGTATTTATCTGGTTGGTATTTAAAGAGAAGTGCAAAGTATTGTTGGGGTGGAGTTAAATGATGTTTAGAATGATGGATTTCAAAAGAATAGGAGCGACTATTTTTTTAATAGCATTTACGTTTCTGCCGATGCAGTTATTGCAAGGTAAGCAGAATGACGAATGGTTTCCATTTTGCATCCCGTGGACTTATTGCGAGAACTCAAAGATTGATTTTAGCTTTTTACTGGATAAACCCGCTGGAAAACATGGTTTTGTGACTGTCAAAGACGGACATTTTTATTTTGAAGACGGAACCAAGGCGAGATTCTGGGGGGTAAATATGCATTCTGACAAGGCATGTTTTCCTGTACATATACAGGCAGAGGATATTGCGAAAAGACTTGCTCAACTTGGTTGCAATATAGTCAGGATGCATTTGCTTGATTACGGAGAACCTCATGGCATAGTAGATTCAAAACGCAGTGATTCTCAGCATTTTTCAGATTTACAGATGGATAGACTGGATTATTTTATATATCAATTAAAGGAAAACGGCATATATGTAACTTTCGATGTCCTGGGACTGGGCGCCAGAAGGTTTAAAGAGCAAGATGGAGTGGTTGATTACGATAAGATAAGGTCTGGGGCAGGCGGTATATCGTTTTTTAACGAGGATATTATTGCATTAAGTAAAAAATTCGCACTGGATTTTTTGTCTCATGTGAATCCCTATACAGGGAATAGCTATCTGGATGAGCCTGCGCTTAGTATGATAGAAATGACAAATGAGAATACGCTTTTTGGCAATTGGATAATAGACAGATTCACGCCTTATTATAAAAATGAAATAGATAGACTATGGAAGGCGTGGCTGGAAAATAAAAATCGTGACTCAAAAGAAATATATAAGGATTGGTCTATAGACAGGGAGTTTAAGTTTGAATTACAGGATGCATATCAGAAAGATATTTATAATTATTTACGCTCGATTGGCGTTAAATGTCCGATAGGGGCTTCGAATATACCACATGATAATTTAAATCTTATTGCTGATAGCGAGATGGACTTTACAGATATTCACCCGTATTGGGACCATCCGTATAAAAAGACCAGGATACATAACCGGGCCCTTATAAGACAAAGCCATCTAAATCCGGATACGATAATCAATCAGGCATCCAGGGCCAAGGTCTATAATAAACCCCTTGTCTTTACAGAGTGGGACAGTATCTGGCCTAATGATTGGAGGGCATTGGATATATTGACTACAGCAGCTTATGCGAGATTGAATGATGTGGATGCACTCTTTTTGTATAGTTACAACGGTGGATGGGGAATGTCGTGGGATGACCTTGAGAAAAAGATATATTATCCGACAGTGGTATTTAACGATCCCGCCAAGATGGGCATTTTTCCTTTAGGTGCATTGATTTTTTTAAGGGAGGATGTTCAGGTCGCTTCAGATACTTATTATGTGTCTTATAGTTTGGATTCGCTTTTTGATATGGCAGATCCTATCCCTGACCGTTTGAGATTGGCTGGTATTATGTATTTATCGAAATTGCAAAAGAAGTTTTATGAATCAGGCACAGAAGATTTAGGCCCGACCGGCGTGATTTATCCCAATGTTCCCGATATCGATAAAGAGAAGAACAAAGTTGTATCTGATACAGGTGAGATTATAAGGGATTCTAAAAAGGGTATTTTTATATTAAAGACACATCGGACTTTTTCCTTTTCTGGATTTATAGGCGGAGAGGAAATCCAGGAGTTTAACGGTATAAAGTTTTACACAGAAGCAGAATTTGCTACGTTTACCGTAACATCTTTAGAAGAAAAACCTATTTCTGAATCAGGTCATCTCTTGGTTGCAATACTCGGGGAGGTCCGTAATAAAGGCCAGAAATTATCGCCCCATATTACAAAAAAAATCGACGACCTGCGTAAAGATATTTATATCCTGGACAAAGGGAAGGCTCCTATTTTAGTGAAGGGTATAGATGGCAGGGTTTCTGTAAAAAAGATGAAAGAAAAAGAGGAGCTTAAGGTGTTTATTTTAGATGAGAAGGGTATCAGAAAGACAGAACTTTCAGTAGAAGAGGGCTTGGGATATTTTTTATTTAATGTGTCAGGAATGCACAATGCTATATATTATGAAATTGTAAGGAAGTAATATTATGATAAAAGAAAAGATCGACCTTTTTAGAAAATTATTTATGGCGCTGGATATATTAGTAGTAGCCATTTCATTTTTCCTTGCCTATATGCTAAGGCATAATGTGCATATATTTTACAACTTAGACTTTTTTCCGGGAAGAGAGGTGTTGGGCGACCTGTATCCTTTGTCCAGATATTTAAATATATTGCCGTTGGTTTTTTTGGGATGGTGGGGTGCCCTTAATTATTTTGGCCTGTATAGATCTTTTAGAAGAAAGAAATTTTTCGAAATCGTATGGGAGATTATAAGAAGCACATTTTTTGTAATGATTGTTTTTGCAGTAGCAGTATTTATTTTTAAGTTAGATTTTATAAGTAGAAGTTTTTTATTCCTCTCATTGTTTATTACGAGCGTATTATTGATAATCGAGCGTTGGATTATAGTGGCATCTTTAAGGTTTTTCAGGAAAAGAGGATATAATTATAGAAATATCTTATTGGTTGGTACAGGGTCGAGGGCAGAGAGGTTTATCGAACTTGTCCATAAGCATAGTGAATGGGGGTTAAGGATCGTCGGATTGATAGATGTGGATGAAGACAGGTTAGGGAAGATTTTTTGCGGAGAAAAGGTAATAGGTCTTTTAAAAGATATACCTGTGATCCTTGATGAAAATATAATAGATGAGGTGATATTTATAGTTCCAAGGAAGTGGCTTCCAATAATAGAAGAGAGCTTATTTACATGTGAGATACGCGGTGTTAAGACTAATGTAGCTGCAGATTTTTTCAATATGAAGATAGCACATTACATTTCCAGTGATATTGGAGGTATCCCTCTGTTAGGGTTCAAGACTACAGTAGGAGAAGAATGGCAATTGTTACTTAAGAGATTATTTGATATAATATTCTCATTGATAGGTTTGGTCATTACAGTACCTGTTTTCCTCATCCTGATTGTTGTTATAAAATGGCTTTCTCCTGGACAGGCAATATTTAAGCAGGTAAGAAGCGGCCTCAATGGCAGAAATTTTATGATGTATAAATTCAGGACCATGGTAGATGGTGCTGATGAAAAGAGGCATCTCTTGCGTTCTTTAAATGAGATGAATGGCCCTGTATTCAAGATGCATAATGACCCGAGGGTTACCATGTTCGGCAGGTTCCTGCGCAGGACCAGCCTTGATGAACTGCCGCAGCTTTTAAATGTAATTAAGGGTGATATGTCTATTGTAGGTCCAAGGCCTCCTATCCCTCATGAAGTAGAAAAATATGAAGTATGGCAGAGAAGGCGTCTTAGTATGAAGCCTGGGCTTACGTGTCTGTGGCAGGCTAACGGTAGGAATAATGTGGATTTTGATAGATGGATGACGATGGATCTGGAATATATAGATAATTGGTCATTGGAATTGGATCTCAAGATTTTATTAAAAACAGTGCCTGCTGTCTTTTTATCGATAGGGGCACGGTGAGGGGGTAATCATGAAAATGTTATTTTGCTGTATTCTTATTTCATCTTTTATTTTAACTGGATGTTCATCTGCTGGTACTGAGGGTGATAACCGGATTGTTACGCAGGTCAATAAATACAAGATGACGGTCGAAGATTTAAAATATGAATTGAGAAATATACCTTATGATGATGTAAGGCTCCTGAATACAGAGGAAGGCAGAAGAGAATATATGGATAGGTTATTGGAGAAGGAGATTCTGCTCCAAGAGGCACAGAGACAAGGGCTTGATAGGGAAAAGGATTTCATGAGGAGCATTGAAAATTACTGGGAGCAGGCACTTTTGAGGCTTTTGCTTGAGAAAAAAAGCAGCCAGATATCTGGTGCGATTCGCGTCTATGATAGAGAGGTGGAGGAGTATTACAGGGCTTCCGGAGAGCAATTGCCGTTTTCAAGAGTGGAAGCGGATATAAGGAGAGGCATAAGGCAGAAAAAAGAGACAGAGGCAATGGATAACTGGGTTAAGGAGTTGAGAGAAAAATCGTATATAAAGATTAACGATAGGATTTTGAAAGAGGTATTGAGTAGTAAATAATAGGAGGTAATTATGAAGACCAGACGCAGAAAATATTTTATAAACAAGGGATTTCAGTCAGAGTTTATATTGAAGTTTTGTGGATTAGTTGCGCTTGGGGGCGTGATCTTCGGCGTTATTCTCTATATTTTTTCGAGCCGCACTCTTACTACATCCTTTGAGAATTCAAGATTAGTGGTGAAAAGTACAGCTGATTATCTTCTTCCGGGTTTATTATTCGGCGGTATAGTAGTAGGTTTATTGACGGCAGTAGCGACTTCTATCGTAGTGCTTTTTATGACACATAGACTGGCAGGCCCTGTTTATAGATTCGAAAAATACATCAAGGATATTGGTTTGGGTGATTTTTCTCAGGACTTGAAGATTAGAAAGAAAGATCAGTTCCAGGACATGGCAAATAGTTTTAATAAAATGACGAATGATGTCAGAGCACAGCTTTTAAAGATAGTCGAGCTTTCAGAAAAACTGGATGGTCTGATAGAAGAACTCTCCAGCGTTTCACGGAGTGATATGCCTTTAAAAGAGGATATTGAAAGGACAGTCTCTGAATTGAGAAAAGACAGACAGGATCTTAAAAGGGTAATTGCATTTTTTAAGGTCTAAATAAGAATATGCGATTTAGAATAGGTATTATTTTATCAATCGTATTTTGTTTGATATCTGTATATGTAGATGAGGCATATTCACAGGAAGAAGAGTGGAATGTGTTGCCTGCTAGATATTGCACCATTTTCTGTGAAAAAGAGGTCGATTTAAAATCAATTAATAGAAGAGTTAACCTTGGATTTGCTAATTTTTATAGTCCGAGAAATTACAGGAAAAAAGGGGACCTGTCAATCAAGGAGATTTTAACCGAGAAATTCGATGCTATCTTCTGTAGAGTACAAGATGTGCTGGATATGTACCCATCTAAGGTGCAGGTAGCTATCAATATCTATAAAGATAAGGAAGGCTTAGATAGGGTATATGAAGAGATTTTTAATGAGCCGAACGAGGCAGTTTCTTTCTATATTTACAAAACGAATACTATATATACAACGGAAAGGGCAATAAACGAAAACATAATAGCACATGAGATGGCACATTGCATAATAGACCATTATTTCGTTATTTTACCGCCTAGAAAGATACAGGAGATTTTGGCAGTATATGCAGACGTGCATTTGAAAGATTAGATGAGGTCATCCGCCTGAGGCGGAGCATTAAAGGAGGAGGAAAATGAAGAAAATAATTTGTACCATCGTATTAATCGGAGCTATATTTTTTATGATAGCGCCGGCAGAAGGAGATGTGTGTAAAGTAAAGTGCAGGACGGAAGAGGGGATTATTTGTATTGAGAGAGGACCGTGCGAGCCTATAAATGAGTTTCTTTTAAGGGCTGCGAGGCATTGTAGAGAGACGACCCCTGCTTTGTCTACAACAATCTCAAAATTATTATTTGTCGATATCTTGTCTAGAGTTATCCGGCTGGATAAAGAATTTCCTCAGGATATAGCTAAGTTAAATGACGAGGCGAGGTATGATCTGGAAGTAAAGTTGTTGTCAGAAAAAGGTATGGATATATTTACCGGCACTAATCCTTTTGCCCCTTTGACAAGGGAAGAATTAGTTGACATATTAAAGGACGCGCCGGTAGAAAAGGATCTGGGATACTCGAATGGATTGGCGAATCAGACCTTTGAGTTGGAGAATGACGAATTCATTATCTACCATGCCACAGTTTATATCGATGAAGGTAGTGGGTTTGAAGTATGGGAGAGGAAGGAAGATCTTGGAGAAAGTTTACCGGATACCAAACATTATAGTATAAAGGTAGATACTTGTAATAACGCTATGGTAGTATTCGGAGACGATGTGAATGGTAAGATACCTGTTGTCGGGTCAAGGATGAAGACATTGTATCACCTTTATGGCAAAGATGATGATAATGTTAGTGAGTGTGAAGTAGTGGCACTTTTGTCTAACTCAACCATAGCCAGGTCAATAAAAGCTGCTTATAATCCATCCAGGCCGCTTACCAAGGAAAATTTTGCTGATCTCTTGATAAAGGCAATGCATCTGGAGAGAGAATTACCAAGGGATTTCACTCAACTTTCCACAGAAGAGCTTTATGGTTTACAGGCAAAGATACTTTCAAGACATGGCATTGATATATTTAGAGGTTCTGATTACAACACTTTACTGTCTCGTGAAGAACTTGCCAGGATATTGTACAATTCTCCGATCGAAGAGATTATCGGTATAAGTGACGGAAAAGAAAGTCAGAATTTTGAACTTAACAATGCTGGTTTTATGATATATGACCTGCATACGTATATAAACGAAGGCGTTAGATATGTAGAATGGAATAAGCGTGATAGTTTCATCGAAAGTGGTTCCGAAAGTAAGGATTATATACTTAAGCTTGATGCAGCAAATTATGCAAGTATTTATTTCGGTAACGGTAAGAATGCTAAAGTCCCTTCAGTCAATGCACCTATTAAGGTAAGGTATAGACTATATGCCCCTAGCACTATGATTACCGAAGATGACATCATTTGCGTACTGGGTAAATTAAAACCTGTTGCCGAGGCATATAGACTGCCTACGCCGCCTTTTGAATTCCCTGATCCACCAGACGGCTATGACGACCCGGCGACGCATATCTGATGACGAGGTAAACAAATGACTTTTTTTGAAAGATATTTTTCAAGACTTGCAGAGAAATTTATTTTGAAGCATGAAACCTTAAAAAGAGTTTGTTTTTTTATTATATCACAAAAACCTGTAACTAAACTCTTTGGGCCTATTTTTACACGAAATACCGATATCATAGAACTAGATCTGACCTACGCCTGTAACTTGAAGTGTATTAATTGCGTTAGGTCTTGCAGGCAAGCGCCAAGCAATGATCGGATGAGTGTTGGACAGATAAGAAAATTTATTAAAGAAACTATCGATAATAATATAAAATGGGAAAAAATAAGATTACTGGGAGGTGAACCAACCTTACATCCTGATATCTTTAAGATTTTAGACTTATTGTTGGAGTATAAGCACAGTCATTCCCTAAATACCTGCATAGAGATTGTCACTAATGGATATGGGAAAAAGCAAAAGGATATTCTATTGAAGGTTCCGAAAGAAGTTAAAATCTCTGATACATCGAAGAAATCTGAGGTTCAGGAGAAATTTTTTGCTTTTAATATTGCACCGCGGGATCTTATATATTATAAATTTGCTGATTACTCAATAGGTTGCAGAGCCATAAGCGTATGCGGAATGGGATTAACACCATTTGGTTATTATCCCTGTCCGCTGGCAGGAGGTATTGATAGAGTCTTTGGTTTTGATATTGGAAGAAAAAAAATGCCGTCACTAGATGATTCGATGGTAGACCAATTAGAAATTTCCTGTCAATATTGCGGCAGATTCAGAGGTATGGGTGGATGGGTAAAAGAAGAAATCGTCTCGCCTACCTGGGCAGACGCCTATAATAGATATAGGATAAAGAAGCCTGCCTTATCATTGTATTGATATCTTATTTATTCCCTTCTTGAACTGTAGAATATCGTATGATACAATCTTTTCATGCGGATAAGTAGAAAGATTGGATTAAGTTTTTTTATCACATTCCTCCTTGTAATCCTTCTGGGAGGCGTTTCTATTTATAGTCTAAGGCATATATACACAGGATTGAGCCAGGTTTTTAAAAAAGACTTGCCTGCCGCTAGATCTACCTACCAGATTGCTGTCTCAATGGAAAACGCCCTTTTGGAATTGAATACTTACTTGATAACGGGTAATGAGAATTTTAAAGTCAGTTATGAGCGTTCATTTAAGGATATGCAGGATGATATTTTAGGCCTAAAGAGATTTATTTTTAAAGAGGAAGAAATTACCCTTTTTGAAGATCTAATAGATTTAGCCGGAGACATAGATAGACTTAGTGGCGATATATTTGAAAAAAGGGACAAGATAAAGACCCTATTTAAATCACTTAAAGTAATAGAGGGTAAATATAGCCAAAGACTGGATGACCTTTTTGATTTTGAAGAGAGCAAGATGTCGCAGGAAAAAGACCTCTTACTGGTACAGGCTCAATATATCCCTGCTTCACAGCTTATAATGGAGGCAAGATCGAAATTTTCTGATTTACTTAATGACCTCGTTGAGTATGTAATGAGATATGAGAAAGATGATCCATTATCCTTTATGGATAACCTTTTGGTGTTAGATAAATCCCTGAGGGATTATAAAAATTATTATGGCTATTCTCTTTCTGATAAAGAGCGCTTTTTAACGACTGAACTTATAGACTCCTCCGGAGAGATTAAATCGATTGTTAAGTCTATAGTCGATTTGAAAGGCGAGATACTAAGAGATATGGATTTTTTCTTGGCCAAAGAGAAAGATTTTATGGGGACCGTGGAGAAGATGATCGCTCTCAAGAAAAGCGGGATCTCTTCCAAGTTGGGTATAGGCGCTACATTAACCGAGGATATACCTGCCATACATAATATATCTAAGATAGAAAAGGACGTCGCCGAATCCTGGAGGATAAGCGGAAGATATATACTGAATAGTGACGAAAGTTTCAAGAATTCATATTACCAGTTGAGACAGAGTATTGACAAACAAGTCAAGGATTATGGCCGTCATGTAAGACTCAGGGGCACAGAGAAATTTTTAGATGATATCATTGAGTCAGATAACAATATTTTAGAAGCGATAGATTCCAATATAGAAGCATTTGACAAAAAGAAGGAGAGCCTTTTAAGTCTATTATCGATAAAATCATCTCTTGAGCAAAGGATCGATAAAGCCCTCGAGCGCAATGATTCTAAAATAAAAGAGGCCGTGGACCCGGAAACTATTCATAAAGAGGATATTCCTGCAAGATGGATCGTGGTGAAGTTAAAAAATGAACTTTCCAGCTCCTATAGACTTATAATAAATTATTTAAATGAGCAGGAAACGCAATATAAGGATCTATATTCGGAATCTTATTTTAATATGAAAAAATATCTCAATAAATACAGAAATCTTTCGAGAGACGCCGTTGATTCAGCATCTATAGAAGAGATAGAACTGGAATTAGATAAGTTTAATGCAGCGGTTTTGGATACCCTTGAAAATCACGATGCGATTATGAAAGAAAGGGGATGGAACCTCGTGAAATTGGAAGAAGATTTAAGGGGCAAACTTGATAAAGCAGTTCAAGTTGAGATGGCTCAGGTTGAAAAAAATAAAAAAGACATAAAAAACAGGATCGCTGTAATAAACACCTTGATATTTCTTATAATAGTCGTGGTTGCCCTCATAGCGATATTTATTATTTTTTATACCATGAATTCTATAACAAACCCCATTCATAAACTTTATAACGGGGCTGAAATAATAGGTAGCGGTAATTTAGATCATAGGTTGGATATAAAAACAGGCGACGAGATACAGGACCTTGCCGAAGGGTTTAACAGGATGGCAGGAGAGCTTAAGGAGTTTTATACGGACCTTGAGAATAAGGTTAAAGAGAGGACTATTCAGTTGGCTGAGGCCAATGAGGCCTTGGCCTTAAAGAATAAAGAACTGGACGATTTTACTTATATAGTATCGCACGATTTGAAAGAGCCATTACGGGGAACCAAGGCATTTACAAAGTTATTAATGGAAGATTATTCGAATAAATTAGACAAAGAAGGTAAAGAGTACCTAAAGACCATATTGGATTCAAGCGTTAGAATGACGCGGCTTATCGAAGATCTTTTGAACCTGTCGCGCATAGGAAGGATAAAAAATATAGAGCCGGATATAGACCTTAGTGATATCCTTTTAAACGTAAGAAAGAATCTAGTATATGCTTTAGAAGAGAAGAAAGTGGATCTGAAGCTTACGGAAAATTTCCCGAAAGTTACATGTGACAAGATAAGGATATCAGAGGTATTTTCAAATCTTATTTCAAATGCCATTAAATATTCGAAAAAGGATGTAAGGCCTGTTATCGAGGTGGGGTATGAAGACAAAGGCGGGTTTTATGAATTTCATGTAAAGGATAATGGTATCGGCATAGAGAAAGAATACTATGATAAAGTATTCCAGATATTTCAACGGCTTCATGCTAAAGGCGAATATGAAGGTACCGGAGCAGGTCTTACTATAGTTAAGAAGATCGTTGAAAATCATGGCGGTAAAATCTGGATTGCCTCAACCCCCGGTGAGGGCAGTACGTTTTATTTTACATTACCGAAGAAGGCTGGTAATGTATGAGTGTATTTTTATTTACCTAAAACAAAAAGGATGACAGGATGGCTAAAGAGAAGCTTAAGGTTTTACTCGTAGAAGATAATCCCACAGATGCGCTTATTGTGAAAAAGAAGCTCCAGAGAGACAGCGCCTTCGACTATGAAGTCACTCATGTTGTGTCAGGAGAGAATGCCCTCTTATATTTGGAAAAAGAGAGTTATCACATAATGCTTTTGGATCACAATCTCCCTAAAAAAAGCGGGCTTCAGACTTTAAAGGAAATAAAGGCGAGAAATATAGAGATACCGGTTGTTATGATAACAGGCCAGGGTGATGAGACTGTGGCTGTCAAACTCATCAAGGAAGGGGCATTTGATTATCTGCCAAAGGGAGAGAATTACGAGGATTCGATTCCTTTGATGATTAGAAAGACGATGGCAGAATTCAGGGCAAAACTTGAGAGTGAGAGATTGCAGAAAGAGATTGCATTGAAGAAAGATGAACTGGAAAAAACAAATGAGCAACTTAAAGAATTAGACAGAATGAAATCCGATTTTGTGGCAAACGTAGTTCATGAATTGAGGACACCCCTTACCATAATAAAGGGCAATCTGGATAATATCGAAGAAGGTTACGCCGGAGAAGTGCAGCCGAAGCAGGTAGAGATATTAAAGGATGTTTTCAAGACATTAAATAGGCTTACTAGACTGGTGACCGACTTGTTGGATCTTTCCAAAATAGAATCAGGAAAGATGGAGCTTAGCAAAGAAAATCTTGATATAGTGGAACTGGCGAAAGAGACTATCAAGGGTTTTGAGAAATTGGCTAGTGACAAAAACATAGAAATTAAAAAAGAACTTCCCGAATCCGAGGTTATTATATATGCAGATAGAGATAAATTGACACAGGTCTTTGTGAATTTAATCGGCAATGCCTGTAAGTTTACGGATAAAGGTATTATTACTATAAGGATTATAGGGCTTCAGGATGAGGTGCAGGTAGAGATACAGGATACCGGGCCCGGTATGCCTAAGGAACAAATAGGTAAGATTTTTGATAAATTTGCAAGGATAATGGCTGAGAAGAGAGAGGGTACTGGTTTGGGCCTTCCGATAGCAAAGGATATAGTAGTGTTGCACAACGGCCGGATAAGGGCCGAAAGCATTCCTGGCAAAGGTTCCACTTTTATTTTTAACCTTCCAAAACATTGAACTCTTTTTAAACTAAAACTAAAAAAATATTTTAGTTGCATGGTGTTATATAGTATGCTACAATTTTAATAGTATACACATGTTCATTACACACTATAATTCCATAATAAAGGAGAACGATATTGTGGAACATACACCTTCCAATAAGCATACCTGTTTATTTTATAGCTCCAAAGATGAACTGCTTGATATTTTAGTCCCTTATTTTAAAGCGGGATTGGAAAATAACGAGTTTTGTATATGGGTCCCCCCTGAATCCTTGAAGGTCGAAGAGGCAAGGTTGGCTTTGAGTGAATCGGTGAAAAATCTAAATTATTACATTGAAAAAGGACAAATAGAAATTTATGATTACAGAGATTACTATCTTAAATCCGGCGTATTTCTAGCATTCGAAATGTTGGATAACTGGGGCAAAAAAGAGCAGGAGATCTTAAGAAAAGGGTTTGATAAGATACGTGTGGCAGGGGACGGTAGTTGGGGATTAGAAGGTAGTTGGGTAAATCTTATTTATTATGAAGAAGCAGTCAATAGTATTATTGCAGTACATCCGATAATATCGATTTGTTCATATAATATCGCTAGACTTAGCGTGGATAAAATCATGGCGATAGGAGCAAATCATCAATCATCCCTTGTCAAGCGGATGGGATCTTGGGATAGCCTATCCCCAGCCGAGTTCAAAAAATAAAAACAGTATCTCGCTATTTAAAATTTATAAGAGATCCCTGCTGTATAAGCTTGTTCGTCGATAAATCTGCCTTCCAAGTTTATGGTCAACTGTTCTTTTCCGTACGTCTCGGGTAATGTAGGAGTTATTGCGAAACCCAAAAAAGCCCCGATATTATTACTGGCATTTTTTCCGTTCGCATTATATTGTATATTTGATAAGGTTACATCGCCGTCCACCTCGACGTCTGAATATTTCATGCCGATATAGGGGATAAAATAATCAGTCTTCCATGCAAGTTCGCAACCTACCTGCCATTCCGTAAACTCACCGTTTCTCACAGAATCTAATTCATCTTTCCTGTATACAACTCCTTCAATATTGACCTCATTCGGAGCCATATCTGCTTTTCTGTAGCTTCCGCTTACTCCTACTTCAAGACCGTTGTCCCAGCGATAAGCCAATGCATTTAAGCCGATCCCGAAAAGTAAGTCATCTTCATGGTCGTATATAACTTTGGTACCATTATTCACATAACAAGAATACTGCATATTCTGTGCCTCACCTATATCAACGTAGAGATAAAATCTATTGATTGCACTCACGCCTATCCTTAACATTAACGCGTCCATCTCAAATTCCCCGTCATCGATATCTATCGCTCTTTTATCCACCCTATCTGCGACAAATCCTACACTTAATCCCAGATCTTTATTCGGCCATAATTCAGATTCACGCGCATCTGCTTCCGAAGTGATACCAATCGGAGCTGCATAGAGTGTTGTGGCAAAGCAAAATACAAACAACATAACTAACAAGTATTTCCCCATTTTTACCCCCTTCCTGTTTGTTTTATTGCACCAAGAAATGTTAAGATTAATTTTAGCACTCTTTTTGGATTAGTCAAGAGGCAATAATAGTATATGTTATAACTTATTATTTAGATCCAGTGGTTTTTGTCTAGGCTCCTGTATTGTATTGCTTCTGAGACGTGGTCGGGTCCTATGTCGACTTTTCCCTCTAAATCAGCAATTGTTCTGGAAACTTTCAGGATCTTATCATAACACCTTGCACTAAAACCCAGTTCAGTTATAGCTTGTTTCAGTAGATTCTGCGAAACTTCATCTAACTTGCAATATTTTCTAATGAGTTTATGCCTCATATGGGAGTTTGATAATATACTATCGTTGTTGAATCTTTTAAGCTGAATTTCCCTTGCGCCTTCAACCCTTTCTTTTATCTTTTCTGATTTTTCACCGGCATTTTCGTCCGAGAGTTCTTTGTATCTGACAGGGGGGACTTCTATATGGATGTCTATCCTGTCTAATAGAGGACCGGAGATTTTAGAAAGATACTTTTGTATCCTTGGAGGCGTGCAGTGACATTCTTTTTTTGGATCAGTAAGAAAACCGCACGGGCAGGGGTTCATTGCGCAGACTAGCATGAAGTTGGCTGGGAATTTAACAGATCCATTTGCCCTTGACACAGTTACATGTTTTCCTTCCAGAGGTTGCCTTAATGCCTCCAGGACATTTCTGTGGAATTCAGGTAATTCATCCATGAATAAGACCCCATTATGGGCAAGGCTTACTTCGCCTGGCTTTGGCATGGGACCTCCGCCGACTAATGAGACGTCAGAGGCAGTGTGATGAGGAGTCCTAAAGGGCCTGGTAGATATTATGGGATTTTTTACTGGGCCAAAGCCACATATACTGTATATTTTTGCAGTTTCAATGGATTCTTCGAGTGTCATATCAGGCATGATAGTCGGGACCCTTTTTGCGAGCATTGTTTTTCCGCTGCCTGGCGGACCTATCATTATAATATTGTGGTTTCCTGCAGCTGCGATTTCTATCGCCCTCTTTGCATAGAATTGCCCTTTTATGTCTGAAAAGTCTCTCTCACACTCATGATTTTTTGCCGGGGAGATTTCAGCGCTGTATGTCAAAGGAAGCGGGCTGATTTCCCCATTTAGAAGGAGGCATGCCTCTTTTAGTGTCTTTGCAGAATATATTTCTATGCCTTTTACTACGCTGGCCTCATACGCATTTTCGCTTGGCAACAAGAGTTTTTTATGTGAATCTTTTAGGGATATTGCAATTGGCAGGGCGCCTTTTATAGGCCTTATTTTTCCGTTTAGTGCTAGTTCGCCTAAGAATATAAAGTCTTTGATATTTTTATAATCTATTTGTCCGGAGGCTGCCAGTATCCCTATTGCTATAGGGAGGTCAAAACATGCACCTTCTTTTTTTAAGTTACATGGGGCAAGGTTTATCGTAATATTTTGCGAAGGATAGCTGAACTCGCTGTTTTTTATAGCAGATTTTACTCTATCTCTGGATTCACGTACAGCAGTATCAGGCAGCCCCACAATAGCAACATACGGCAGGCCACTTGATATATCCACTTCGATCTCGATCTGTCTTGCTTCAATGCCAATAGTGGTTGCTGAAAGTATTTTTGATAACATGAGTTAGCACCTCCTTTTAGGGTAGGCGATTATCCCACCTGGTATAACTATGTTAGCAAAGCAAGCTTTGCGGCTACTTATAAGACACAGGAGGGGGGCATTTTCTTTCAAATTTTTTTTATGGATTCCCGCTTTCGCGGGAATGACACCTACCCTTGACAATGTATATATCATAATGTATACTTCATTATACATTAGAATGATATATTATGATTTATTATAAGAAAGAGATGGGTTTAATGAAGAAGTGCTATGTTTTATTCTTAATTTTTTTATTTATTATGTTCAGTAAAGATGTTAGTCTTGCCGCAACTGTTGGCAATCCTCTTGACCTGGATGTGCCTTCAATGTCAGCAGTGCTACGCCAAGAGATCGTAAAAAGGACCTTGGATGAATATGAGCAGATAGTGAAGATAAAGGCTTCTCTGGATGTGGAATTTTTATTTGGTAAGGACCTACATACGACCAGTGAAGTGGATGGGGCTGAATTGAGCGGTGAGTGGTACATGATAAAGATCGGGACCACGATATTCAATAAGATTGAGCCGTATATTAAGCTGGGTACTGCCAATTTAAAGGCAGATTGGAAACAGCATGGCACATATGATATAGAAGTGGTAGCTGATTCTGGCTTTGCATTGGGCTGGGGGATAAAAGGGATTATAGCTGAAGTGGAAGATTGGGGTGTTCGTTTAACAGGTGATTTTCAGTACAGAACAGCAGAGCTAGATGTAAGTGAGATTTCTTGGGGGAATACGGGTATAATAGATTCAGGTGCGGATTTTGACATAGAAGAATGGCAGACATCGTTTATTTTAAGTAAAAAGTTCGAACTGCCTTTAAAATCGAAAAATATTTATATAGTCCCTTATACAGGTTTTAATTATTCTGATTCGAATGTGGATGTGAGATTTACAAATCCTAGTGATACTATGCAACATTGGACACTTTATGAGGCAAATAATGATTCAAAGTTAGGTTTTGTCTTGGGGTGTGACATTATGCCGAATTTAATAAGTTCTTTTATCTATAGTTTAGAGCTTAGATTTATGAATGAGTTTGCATTATCACTTGGCGGCGCTACGAAGTTTTAAAATATGTAAGGAGTTAAAAATGAAGAAAATAATAATGATTTTATTTATTTTAAGTTTTGCTGCGCCTTCTATGGCGGCAACAGTGGGAGGCCCTGATATTACCATCCCGGAAGAATCATTATTTTTAAAAGAAGAGGCAGTTAAGACGACCCTTGACCGCTTTGAATTTGACATGGATATAAGAGCCAGTATGAATATAGAGGTCAACTTCAAAAAGAACCTTACTTCGTCTCAGGAAGTTTCAAATGCGAAAATAGAAGGACAGAATTATATGCTTAAATTTTCCGCAGAGAGTTTTGATATTATCGAGCCCTATATAATGATCGGTACATCTGATCTTAAAGTGAAATGGGAGCAGAACGGGAATACTGTTACAGTGGAAGCTGAGCCGGGTTTCACATGGGGAATGGGCGTAAAAACGAAGCTAATGGAATTCAAGGATTACGGTGTTAAACTAACAATGGACATCCAGTTTAGAAATGCGGACTTAAATATTGATAAACCGTTACTGAACGGTGCAGGTGCTTCCGCTAGAGATGAGAAATGTGAAATAAAGGAATGGCAGATAGCTTTATTGGCTAGCAAGAAATATATAGTTCCTATGGGTCTAAGAGATTATTACATAGTTCCATACACTGGCGTAACTTTTTCTTGGGCAGATGTGGATGTTAGCTTTAAAGATGGTAATTCTTCGGGGCCGCCATACCCTCTTTATTCAACATATAATGCAACCGAAGATAGTCACATCGGCCTTGTATTTGGCTGTGATGTTATGCCGTCTCTTTTGAGCTGGTATTTATTCAATTTTGAATTACGGCTTATAAATGAAACAGCATTCAGTCTCGGCGGCACAATGAAGTTTTAATTGTAATTCCTTTCTTTTTTCTTTTTCCTTGCCATAGTATCTATCTATAATATAATATAATACTAATCAGACTTCTAATCAGACTTAGGGGGTAGTGTGAATTTTTTCGTGAGTCTCAGTGAAAATCAGATGTTTTTAACAGTGCTTATAGCATGGTTACTGGCCCAGACCATAAAAGTAGCGATTGGTGTAATCCGCGAAAAAAGATTCAACTTCAGGTGGTTTGTAGGTACTGGAGGAATGCCTAGTTCCCATGCTGCGACTGCTTCGGCCCTGGCTGCTTCAGTCGGATTTACATTTGGTTTTTCGTCCCCATTTTTTGCAATTGCCTTTTTCTTTGCTTTTATCATAATGTTTGATGCCCAGGGTGTACGTCGCCAGAGCGGACAACAGGCAGAGGTGCTAAATAAAATTATTGAGGATATCTATCTAAAAAGGGGGGTCAAACAGGAGAGGCTTATTGAATTGTTAGGGCATACCCCTATACAGGTATTTATAGGTGCTGCATTGGGTGTCTTAATAGCGTTTTTTAGGTATAGGTAAAAAGGAGGGTGGCAGTGAATAAGAAATTCATAGGTGCTGGTATAACGTTTGCATTAGTGATGGTTTTGATATTTATTGCACTTAGCACTAAGAGTGAGTATAAGGCCGAGGCCTTGTCAGATTTTAAATCCATAAAAGAATTGATGTCAAAGGATAAGCTGGATGAGGCAAAGAAGAAAATGGATGAGATAAAAGGCAAGGATTCCGATTCAATCCTATTGGGAAAGCAATATTTTGACCTAGGTAATTTATATGAAAAAAAAGGGGACCTTGTCAAAGCAAGAGACATACACAGTATTATATTACATAACTACCAGAACATAGATAACATACTGGAGGTCCAGGAAAAGCTAGGTAAACTCAACACAGAAATACTTTTTTCCAAGATCATTACCGATACCGACCTGCTTTATAAAGTTGAGCCCGGAGATTCACTTTCCAAGATCGCTAAAAAATTCGGGACTACGGTCGACCTTATAAAGGTTTCAAATTCCCTTGAAAGCGACGTAATACGTGCCAATTCAGATCTTAAGGTCTCGAAGGCCAGCTATAAGATACTTGTAGACAAGTCCCAGAATCTATTAACTATTCTTAAGGATGATGATATTATTTTTAAGGTTTATCGTGTTTCAACCGGGGAGAATAGTTCTACGCCAGTAGGGACTTTCAAGATAGTTAATAAGATAAAGGACCCTGTCTGGTATAATCAAGGCGTAGTCGTACCGTCAGAAAGCCCTGACAATATCCTGGGCTCGCGCTGGCTCGGATTTTCTAATCCAGGGTATGGTATTCATGGGACCATAGAGCCGGATAGCGTCGGACGCCAGGCTACCAGAGGTTGTATAAGGATGCTTAATGCTGAAATAGAAGAAGTTTATACAATAATCCCTGTCGGTACTGAAGTTACTATAGTGGAGTGAGTACATATGGCGAGTGGGTTGGATTTTGAAAAACCTATATTGGAACTGGAACTTAAGATTGCAGAATTAAAGGCCCTGGCATCTGATGGCAGCATAGACCTTGCAGAAGAGATAAATAAGCTGGAATCAAGGCTTGAGAAGGTAAGAAGAGAGATATTCGAGTCTCTTACGCCGTGGCAGAAGGTGCAGATAGCAAGGCATCCGAAAAGGCCTTATACTATGGATTACATAAATATGATAATGGTGGATTTTATTGAGCTTCACGGCGACAGGATGTTCCAGGATGATAAGGCTATTATAGGAGGCTTTGCTAAGATAGACGGAGAAAAGATCCTTATAATCGGACATCAGAAAGGCAAGGATACTAAAGAAAATCTCATGAGGAATTTCGGTAGTGCACACCCTGAAGGATATCGCAAGGCCATGAGATTGATGGAACTCGCTGAAAAATTTAATGTACCCATAGTTACTTTTATCGATACGCCTGGTGCATATCCTGGAATAGGCGCTGAAGAACGGGGACAGGCAAATTCTATAGCACATAATTTAAGGGAGATGATTTTTTTACGAGTACCTGTCATTGTAATAGTTATAGGAGAAGGTGGTTCGGGCGGTGCGCTTGGAATAGGGATAGGAGATAGGGTCTATGTGATGGAGAATGCCTACTATTCAGTGATATCGCCAGAAGGGTGTGCTGCAATTTTATGGAAGGATAGATTGAAGGCGCCAGAGGCAGCAGAAGTCCTGAAACTTACAGCAAAGGATTTGATTGGTTTGAAGATTATTGACGGAGAGATCCCTGAGCCATTGGGTGGCGCACACCGTGATCCTGAAAAGGCAGCACAGGCACTAAAGAGGTATATAAAGAAAGCCCTGAAGGAGTTAAAAATACTGTCTATAGATAAATTAGTAGATAGGCGTTATGAAAAATTCAGGGGTATGGGGGATATATAAATAGTTATAGCCGGAGTGGCGGAATTGGCTGACGCGCACGACTCAAAATCGTGTGAGGTTACCCCTCGTGTGGGTTCGACTCCCACCTCCGGCACCATCCTACGTTCACATGAGGTTAATATTCGAAGCATACTTCGGATGGCAAGCCACTGGCATTTGTAGGAAGGAGCACCCAAAAAGGGGTTTTAGGGAAAAGATATTAAAATAAATAATGAGTAAAATTTATTCTGCTAAGATTAAAAATAAAGCTTGCTTATTGAGAAGTAAAGGGTTTTCATTAAAAGAAATTTCTTTAGAATTAGATATCCCTAAGAATACTATTCAAGGTTGGGTTAGGTATATAGAATTGACTAATAAGCAAAGGAGACGTTTGAGTAAAAAAGAAAAGCTCGGCGGTTATATAGGAAGGCTAAAGGCTAAGGATGTACTTAAAAGGAAGATAGAAGACTGGAAGAGACAAATACGAAAACGAGTGAATTATATGAGAAAATTGCCTTATAAGGATGAAGAAATTGGTAAGCTTACTTGCGGGCTATTATATTTGTGTGAAGGGGGAAAATATCCTTCAACAAGACAACTAACCTTTGGAAATTCTGATCCTAAAATAATAAGATCATTTTTAAAATTGTTGAGGCAATGGTTTCATGTAGATGAAAGCAAGTTTAGGTGTCGGGTTATGCATCGATGGGATCAAGATGGTAAAAGTTTAAATAGATATTGGTCAAACCTGACAAAGATTTCACCTGGACAGTTCTATAAAAGTTACGCAGATAAAAGAACTCTCGATAAACCAACTAAAAAAGAAGGATATAAAGGGGTTTGCGCAGTTATGTACTTCAATACTAACTTGCAATTTGAACTTCAAGCTATTGGAGAGTCTATCGTAGAATTTGGTGGAGCTGACGGGAATTGAACCCGTGATCCGACAATGCCATTGTCGTGTGATCCCGCTTCACTACAGCCCCAAAACAGTGATTTTCTCAAATTTTAAGTATAACATTTTAATGCATATTTGTCAAAAAATTTTAAAAGAGACCGCTTTATGACCCAGGAATTTTACCCATTCAAAGATATTGAAAAAAAGTGGCAGAAGAAGTGGGGAAAACAGGGGATGTTTAAAATGGACCCTGGTTCTTCTAAAGCAAAGTATTATTGTTTAATGATGTTTCCTTATCCTTCTTCAGCTCTTCACGTCGGTCATGGGAGGAATTATATAATAGGAGATGTGGTAGCGCGCTATAAGATTATGAGAGGATTTAATGTGCTTGCGCCGATGGGTTGGGATGCCTTTGGCCTGCCTGCTGAGAATGCCGCGATAAAAAGTGGTATCCATCCTAGAATTTCGACTCTGAATAATATAAAGACAATGAAGAAACAGCTTCTTTCCTGGGGTGTAGGTTATGATTGGGATAGAGAAGTCACTTCCTGCGAACCTGATTATTATAAATGGACGCAGTGGATATTTTTACAGCTTTACCAGAAAGGCCTCGCGTATAAAAAAAAGGCAGCCGTAAACTGGTGTCCGTCGTGCCAGACAGTATTGGCAAATGAGCAGGTTGTAGACGGTGGCTGCGAAAGGTGTTCTACGCAGGTTGAGCTGCGCAATCTAGAGCAGTGGTTTTTTAAAATTACCGACTATGCTCAGACCCTCTTGGATGATCTGGACCTTTTAAATGATTGGCCGGAGAGGGTGAAGTTAATGCAGAAAAATTGGATATCGAAAAGCGAAGGCGTAGAGATAGATTTTAAGGTTGTAGATACTGATATTACATTGAAGTGTTTTACTACAAGAGTAGATACGATTTATGGCGCTACATATATGGTAATGGCCCCTGAACACCCGTTGATCGATGATTTGATAAAAGGATCCGAGAATGAGAGCGAAATACGACGATTTATCGACGAGGTTAAAAAAGAAAGTGTCTTGGATAGGGTATCAGTTGATATTGAGAAGAAGGGAGTTTTTACAAATAGATATGTAGTAAATCCTGTCAATAATAAAAAGATACCGCTTTGGATAGCAAACTATGTATTGATGGAATACGGGACCGGCGCAGTAATGGCAGTGCCTGCGCATGACCAGAGAGATTTTGAGTTTGCAAAAAGATATGATTTAGCTATAGACCTTGTTATAGATAATCCCAAGGCACCTCTCAGGGCAGAAGACATGAAAGAGGCCTTTGTTGAAGAAGGGGTCATGGTGAATTCCGATAGATTCAATGGAATCTCAAGCCTCGAGGCTATGGGAAAGATAGCTGATTATATGGAGAAAGAGGGTATAGCCAGACGTGGTGTACATTATAAGTTAAGAGACTGGTTGGTCTCTAGACAGAGATATTGGGGCGCGCCAATACCTATTGTTTATTGTGATAAGTGTGGTATCCAGCCGGTAAAGGAAAAAGACTTACCTGTTTTATTACCCGAGAATATTAAATTCAAACCCCATGGTGAATCGCCGCTGAAGGATGTTAAAAAATTTGTGGAGACAAAATGTCCCAAATGCAGTTCAAAGGCCCGGCGGGAGATAGATACCATGGATACCTTCGTTGATTCAAGCTGGTATTTTTTAAGATATTTATCTCCAAAGGACGATAAAAGGGCATTTGATAAAAATATGGTCAATGAATGGCTGCCAGTGGATCAGTATATCGGAGGCGTAGAACATGCGATCTTACATCTCATGTATTCCAGATTTATTGTAAAGGTGCTTTACGATATGGGGTATATAGGTTTTAAGGAACCGTTTGCAAGGCTTTTTACCCAGGGTATGATTATAAAAGATGGCAGAAAGATGTCCAAGTCAAAGGGGAATGTTATAAGTCCTGACGCACTTATTGATAAGTACGGCGCAGATACTGTTAGATTTTACACGCTGTTTATCGGGCCTCCTGAAAAAGATGCTGAATGGAATGATCGTGGAGTGGAAGGTGCCTGGAGGTTTTTGAATAGAGTATGGCGGCTTGCCCCGTACGAAATTTCGGTTAATCCTACTGCAGAAGCAGAATTTCGTACGGGGCTTGGTTTGCCAACTTCACCACTCAGGCGCAAAACTCATCTGACTATTAAAAAAGTTACTGAAGACATCGAGGGGGCTTTTCATTTTAATACTGCCCTCAGTGCCATAATGGAACTGGTAAACGAGATTTATTTATATGCAGGTATCCAACATCCAACATCCAGCATCCAGCAACCAGCATCAAACATTGAACTAAAACAAGCCATAGCTACTGTCGTAACACTACTTGCGCCCTTTGTTCCGCATATTGCTGAAGAGATGTGGGAAAAGTTGGGGAACAAGAAAAGTGTTTTTGACCATAGTTGGCCTGGATACGATCCGCAGGCGCTTAGTCAGGATAAGATTATTATGGTTATCCAGATAAACGGCAAGGTCAGGGCACGCGTAGAAGTCCCTGCAAAAGTATCTGAAGATGAGATAAAAAAGGCAGTATTGGAGAATCCTGTTGTTAATAAATGGATAGAGGAAAGGCCCCTGAAGAAATTCATAATCGTGCAGGGGAAGTTAGTGAACCTGGTAATATAAAATTTAGATACTAGATCCTTGATCCTGGTATTACCTACAAGCATCCAGCATCAAGTATCCAGCATCAAGAAATTATGCTGAAGAAGCTTCTTTTTATTACACTTTTTATATTATTGTCTTATAATACAAGGGTTCATGCAGACACTATCTATTTGAAGAATGGCAATAAGATCACGGGTATTATAACGAAAGAAGAGAGTGAGTCTATAGGGATAGATATAAATATCGGCGCGACAGTTACTTTTTCCAGGCAAGATATAGAAAGAATAGAAAGGGATTCTGATCTGGAACAAACCAAGATAAAAGAGGAATGGGAGTCTGAAAAGGCCAGGAAAGAAGCGGAGAAAAAAGAAGAGGATGCTTTTGAAGAAGGCCAGAGAGATAAAGGCCTAGTTGATTATGAAGGTAAATGGGTCACACTGGAGGAAAAGGAACGTTTACAGGCAGCAAGCATAGCTAAGGGTGGTCCTGTATCTCCTAGTCACAGGGAATCCGTATATAAAAAAGATTCAAAGAAGGCATCTGGGTTTGCAAAAAAATTGCTCAAAAAAGGCAAATGGCTTATACGTGAGACCGAACACTTCTCTATTTTTTATAAAGATCCGGCTCAAGCAAAGATAGTGAGCGATAAGGCAGAATATTATTTTGAAAAGATAGTATATGATCTCGGATATGAGGGTGAGATAGCCTGGGATGAGAAATGCCGCGTATATATCGTAGAGAGCGTTGAAGAGTGGAAGGTCTTTTTTGAAGATATTGGGTTTAATCCAGATTTGGCAGGAGGATTTGTGCCGAATTACGAGGAAAAAGAGATGTTTTTATGTGCCTTGTCAGAGGGGTATCTAGCAGTTACGTTTCCGCATGAATTGACCCATCTTATATTTAGGGAAATAGCTGATAAGAGTACCATACCTCTGTGGTTGAATGAGGGGTTGGCGAATTACGAGGCGAGCCTGACGAGCGTTTCAAATGAACTCCTCATGAAATATATAACAAAAGGCCGGCATATCCTCCTGGGGGATCTCTTGCGTATGACGGATTATCCCGAAGGAAAAGAAATGAGGGAGCTTTTCTATGCGCAGTCGGAGAAATTAGTGGCATTTCTGATTACGCAGTATGGAAGAGAAAAATTCAGAAAATTTTGCGAATTGATTCTTAAAGACAGATCCTTTAAGGATTCAGTCCTTAGCGTTTATAAAGCGGATTTTAAGGATCTGGAAGATTTTAATATAAAATTGGTAGAATATATCGTTAGGTAAAAAGGAGGAATAATGGTTAACACATCTTTGAAAATTTTCTTAGTTGTAATATTCATCTTATCTCTACAGGCTTGCGCAGATGTTAAAGTACCGACTGCAGAATATGCATTGACACACCCGCTAAGCACTAAGACAATGGTGGTTCCTGGCACGAGCAAAGGTGAGGTTCTTGAAAAATGGGGTGAACCTTCTGATATAATAGATGAGGGTTATGATGACAGGGGTATTAAGAAAGAGGCATGGATATATGAGGCGTGGTTCCCCAATACCCCGATAGACTTTAGGCATCTCTCAAGAAGAAAGAAGATTTATTTTACAGGTGATTTTGTAACAGGGCATGAGGATATAGAAGATGAAAAACCCTTATAATAGCAGTAAAAAAATATATTATATTTTATTAGTTATTACCTGCGTAATAATAATCTTTGCATCTGTGTCGATTAAAAGAGAAGCGATAGGCGCACCTGAATATGATGTGTCTATAGGGAATAAAGATGCCTTAAAGGCTTATATCGGAGACCTGTCTTTAATAATGATGGAAGTCGATATCATGTTGAGGACCTTAGGGTCAACCACTTTATCCTTAAAGACATTTAAAGAATCTATCAAGGGTATGGATGTGTATATTACTAAGATCGAACGCATGCAATATCCTGAGGTTATGTCGAGGCTGCACAAGATGGTTTTATTATCGTTCAAAAAATTCAGGATGGGTTTTCTAATGTTTTCGATTGAGGAAAGAGATATCGGTGCTAGGCTGTTTAAAAGCGCCAGGTACTTGTTAAAATATGCGGCAGACGATATGGTTAGTATTGTGGAAAAGGAAGGGTGGCGCGTAGAGAATAAGACAGAGGAGTGATATAAATGAAAAAGTTTGTTTTATGTATTGGCCTATTGTTTATTTTCTTATATTTTTGGTATAGTGAGGCCTATTCAACAGAAGAGAATAGACAATCTCAACAGCAGGCTATACAGGCCCGCGAGCTCCCTCAGAATACACAACCGAGAAGGCCTATACTTCCGCCTGTTGTTCCTTCTGCTGTATCAACAGTTTCGCCTACATCTTCTCCTCATATTGCTATACCTCCTGTTAGTGTACCGTATCAGCATCCTAATACTACCATTCATAATGTCCCGAGCTTTCCTGCACAAATAGCAGTGCCTAGAATAGATGTTTCTCCTGGTATCCCGAATATGCCGATAATCGGATACACATTATCAGAGGTGGTAGATATAGGACATAATGAGGATGGGGCACAATGGATAAAAGTAAAAGACGAAATTTTTGATGTGCCTGATCCGTTAGAAATAAAGGTTGACCCAAAGACTACTAATATAAGAGAGAGAGAAACCCCGTTGAACTTTAGGGATATAAAAAAAGGAGATACCGTCAGCGTTGTTTATAATAAAGATCCTGAAACCGGAGAGAATACAGCTAGCTTTATAGGAGTTTTGACTGAAGAAGATTTAAAGGTAATGGAAGAAAGTCTTAAATCAGGGTTGAATGTAATAGAAGAGGGAAATATATCTCCCGAAGAGTAACTTGATTAGTTAAATGTTGGTTTTTTCAAAATCCGAAAGATATATTATTTTAACATTTCTCGTCGTGGGCCTGTTTTCTGCAGGCCTTTTTTATTACGGAAAAGTTTCCGGCTTTGAGGTTAAAACGATTAATATTAATGAATCCGACTCTTTAATAGATATCAATACGGCTAGCGCTCAACAACTTGAACGCCTACCAGGAATAGGCCCTGTCTTAGCGCAAGATATCGTTGTTTACAGACAGAGGACAGGCTTGTTTAAAAGGATAGAAGAATTAAAGCATATAAAAGGAATCGGCGATAAGAAGTTTGAGAAGATAAAGGATTTGATAAGAATCAGTGAATAAAAGACCTCTCGCTATAATAGCTATTTTCTTTATATTAGGGATTATATTAGCAAGGTCTCTGCCTGATTCAATTAGGTTCCCCCGTATATTTATAAGCACATTAATTTTTATTTTAACCTCTTTTATATTTTCGAAATATCATAAAATCTCAAATATCTTATTGCTTTTGTCAATAACCTCCTTTGCATCGCTTTTATATATAAATTCTCATATCTATTCAAATAATCATATAAGCCATTTTTTAGCAGAAGAAAAACTTAAGACAAGTATAGCCGGAGTTATAAAAAGCCCTGTATTAACGCGAAAACCCTATTATGGAAAGATTAATTCTACATATCTATTTGAAATAGAAGGAGTAAAGGTTAATGAGGAATGGCTGGGATTAGAAGGATTAGCTCAGATAAGGCTCCAGACAGAAAAGGATTATGCGTATGGTGATAGGTTGCTTGTGAAGGGGACGGTAAGGCGACCTCGCAATGACAATTATTACCGTGAATATCTGGAGCGGCAAAATATATTTGCCCTTATCAATACAAAAGAGAACTATGTAACTTTGTTGGAGCAGGGCTACAAATCAAATCCTGTCTTGAAATATACCTATTTAATCCGGGAAAGGCTCAAGGCCCGAATCATAGAGAAGATGCCTCTTGAAAAAGGGGCTTTTCTTAGGGCTATCCTTATGGGTGACCGTTCAGAACTTCCAAAACATATCCAGACCTCTTTTAAAAATTCAGGCACCATGCACATATTGGCCATAAGTGGTCTTCACATCGGGCTTATTGCGTTATTAGTAATGTATTTATTAAGATTTTTGAGAATGCCAAGAGGCCTTTATTACATATTTACAATACTATTTCTGATATTTTTCATTCCGTTTACTCTCTCGCGGCCTTCTGTTATGAGGGCTGTCTTGATGGCTTGTGTATTTCTTGTCGGGAGGCTGTTAGGAAGGGGCGTGGATGTGTATAACTCTCTCGGAATAGCAGCCGTTTTTATATTAATCAAAAACCCGAAGGATCTGTTTAATGTTGGATTCCAACTTTCTTTTCTGGCTGTGCTTTCTATACTATTTTTCGTCCCCAAGTTTATGAAATTACTGGAGAGATATACAGATCACTACATAAAAAAATATTTTTGTATGAGTTTAACAGTCTCAATAACAGCCTGGCTTGGGACCGCTCTTTTGATCTTATATTATTTCAGGATAACTACTCCTATTGCCATTATTTCCAATCTTTTTATCATACCCGTCCTATTTATATTGTTAATAGGCAGTTTTGCCTTTTTTTTATTGGGTTGGTTGCCTTTTGCGGGAAGTTTTTTAATTGGATTTAATAGTCTTTTTGCAGGGATAATATTTGAATTGGCGGATTTTTTTGGTTCTTTGAGATTTGGACATTTTTATCTCGGTTGACATATATGTGCTATATATGATAATATCTATGGAATAATGCGTAAGATATTTATATCCTTAATGATAATTACAGTTATAGCAGCTCAGCCTGCTTTTGCCTATTGGATATGGACCCCTAAGAGCGGCAAGTGGGAGAATCCTAAGTATGCAGCAAAGGATACGCCTGAAGACCAGATAAGATATGCCAAGACTTTTTATGAAGAGCAGAATTTTAAGGTAGCACTCCGGGAATTCAAGAAATTAATAAAATACTATCCGCTTTCTAAAGAGGCACCCGAGGCGCAGTATTATATAGGCCGTATTATGGAAGATTTAGATAAGCCCTATGATGCATTCAGGTCATATCAGAAGATAATAGATGTTTATCCCTATACAGAGCTTGTGGATGAGGTTATAGAGAGGGAATTTAAGATAGGAGAGTCACTTCTTTCGGGAAAGAGGCTTAGTGTTTTGGGGCCGTTGAAAATACCGGCTAAAGACAAGGCTATAGAGATATTCAAACAAGTCGCGGATAATTCCCCTTATGGTAAATATGCACCTCAAGCAATATTTTATGCAGGATTAGGTTATAAAGATATTGCTGACTACGACAATGCCATAATGATGTTTAAAGAATTGATAGATAAGTATCCTAATAGCGAGCTTATTGATAAGGCCAGGTATCAACTGGCCGAATGTTCGAAACTTTTGTCTTTAAGGCCTGATTATGACCAGACCCCTACAATAGCTGCCCGTGAGGAATTCGAGGATTATATAGAGAAACATCCTGAAAGTGAGATGTTGAATGAGGCCAAAGATATCGTTAACAGGCTCAAAGAAAAAGAGGCGCAGAACGCATACAATATAGGACAGTATTATGAATCAATGAAGATACCTGGAAGCGCGGTAATATATTATAGGGATATAATTCAAAATTATCCTGGTACGGAATGGGCAAAGAAGGCGCAGGAGAGACTAGATGAAATCGAAGAGAAATAATATCTTACTATCCGCTATTCTCATAGTTTTTATACTGCCCGGCTGTGGCTATACGACAAAGGCAGTGCTTCCTGACGATATAAAAAGCATCCATGTAGAGACCTTCAGAAACAACATTGAGATAACAAAAGAGGTTAGCGCTAAGGATAAATATGAGATATATAGGCCAAACCTTGAGACAGATTTGAGAGATAGGATCGTCGAAAGGTTTTTTCTGGACGGCCATTTAAAGATCCAATCAAATGATTTTGCTAACGCTGTTTTGGAAGGAGAAATCATACAATATAGAAAAGACCCCTTAAGATATCAGAATAAGGATGTAGAAGAGTACAGGATAAGCCTTGTTTGCGATGTCAAGTTGAGGAGTTCTGTGGATTCGGAGATTTTATTTGAGGAAGAAAATGTCATAGGAGATACTACCTATTTCACCACTGGGTCTCTGCAGAAAACCGAGACTGAGGCCCTAAACGATGCTATGCAGGACCTGGCTAGGAGGATAGTGAATAGGATCGTGGAAAACTGGTAGTTTGCGAATCGAAACAATGCCCACCAAAATCTTACCCGCTTATCTCTTTCTTGGTGAAGAGGATTTTTTAAAAGAAGAGGCTGTGATTAAGCTGAAATCTAACTTTCTAAGCAGTCAAACTATGCAGCTTAATTACAGTGTATTTTATGCAAAAGAAAAAGATTTCGACCTTGCTCAAATGTTGGATAGTCTGAATACCCTGCCTTTTTTGTCAAAAAAACGGCTGGTTGTTTTAAAAGACGCTGATAGTCTCCCTGCGCATGCAAAAGAGTCTATCCTTTCTTATTTACGCAGCCCTAAGGAAAGTTCCATATTTATTATTGAGACTAGATCCCCTGGCATAAAAGGAGAATTCCTTTTGGCCATTTCAAGATTGGCGCATTTAGTTTACTATAGAAAATTGACGGATCCGGGTCTTAATGCCTGGTTGACTAAAAAATCAGCTTCTTCCGGCAAGAAGATATCGGTTGAGGCGCTTCGTGCAATAAAAGAGAATCTCCCGAATAATTTAAGAATACTTTCCTCCGGTATGGA
>JAHJHC010000063.1 GCA_018824145.1 Candidatus Omnitrophota bacterium
ATCACGGAAGTCGAAATCAAAACGAAAAGGTCCTGAGCTGTAAATTTCAAATAGTATATCCCTGCAAGGGGTGCAAAAGCAGGTATGTTCGCTCAAGTGAAAATTTTCCCCTCGACTTCGCTCGGGGTCGGCTTTCATGGAGCATTTTGACGGGGCCGAAAAAACTCCACCGACACCAAAATGGTGTCGGTGTCGGACAGTTTTCGGCCTTTTTGCCTCATAGAATGTGGCAAATAAACCGTCAAAATGCTCCATAAAAGCCTAAATTTTCAATTCGCTCTCATACCTGCTTTTGCACTTTATAGTTTATATAAGAGAGGTATTTCCGCATGGATACATACGGTCTAATAGGATGGCCAGTAAAGCACAGTTTGTCTCCTGCCATGCACAATGCTGCATTTGAAGCGTTAAACATTAAGGCAGAGTATAAATTATTTCCGGTAAAACCTGAAGAACTGGAAGATTTCTTGCTGAATAGGAAGGATGTTAAAGGTTTTAATATAACTGTACCGCATAAGGTAAGGGCATTGCATTTTTTCCTCGAAGGCACTACCGTCTCCCATCCCCATGCCTTTAACCAGGCCTATCTTTTGGCTGATGCTGTTAATACGGTGAAGAGGGACGGAGACCAGTTAGAATGTCGTAATACCGATATTCAGGGATTTCGAGAGGCGTTAATAAACGGTTTGAAATTCAATCCCTCTAATAAATGCGTATTTGTTTTTGGCTGTGGCGGAGCAGGCAGGGCTGTAATAGCTTCTCTTTTAGAGGATGGAATGGATGTCCGTAAAATATATGTTTACGATATAAATAAATTAATAATAGATGATTGTAAAAAGCATTTTTTTAAAGAAGAGTTTGCCGGGATTGTCCGTCAGAGATTAGAATTTGTAAGCCAGGAGCAAATACAGAAATACATAAGAGTCTCAGAGTTATTAGTTAATGCTACTACTGTTGGCATGAAAGAAGGTGATGATAGTTCTGTGATAGATAAGAATCTCCTCCACAAAGATTTATCTGTATATGATGTGGTATATAATAGAGAAACACAGCTGATTAAAGATGCTAAGGCATTAGGGTTGCCTACTAGCGGTGGATTAGGTATGCTTTTATATCAGGGAGCAAGTGCCTTTGAATTTTGGACAGGCAGAAGAGCACCGGTAGATGTGATGAGAGAAGCGTTAGCTAGAGCTATGAAGTAGATAGTTACACCCTGGAGCAGTGAGTTTTGAGGCTTATTTTTTCCGAGCGGGCATGGTATGATGTCTTTCTACACTGGGTATGCCTGAAAAAAGATCTTTATTTTGCGAAACATAAAATCTTACATAACTAACAAGATTGCCTGTCAAAATAAAAATGAGCGAGGCCCACATTTTCAAAAAACAAACCTGGTCGAGCGGCTTTTTTCAGGTATACCCAGTGCAGAAATCGGATATTTAAAATGATATATGCATTAATTTTCATCTTCGGCTCGATAATCGGTAGCTTCCTGAATGTGTGCATTTACAGGATGCCGCGTAATGAGTCTATTGTCTCTCCCCGCTCAAGATGCACTTCTTGTAAAACGCCCATACCATGGTATGACAATATCCCGTTTTTGAGTTATATCTTCCTTATGGGTAAATGCAGGTTCTGTAAGAATAAAATATCATTTAGATATTTTATAGTTGAATTAATTGCTGCATCGAGTTTTTTGTTTCTATTTATAAATTTCGGGAATTCGTACAGGTTCTGGATATACAGCTTACTTACATTCAGCCTTATTGTCATAAGTTTCATTGACCTGGAATTTCAGATTATACCTGATAGTATCAGTATAGGCGGCTTATGCCTGGGGATTTTACTAGGTATTTTTGTACCAGCGCTTCATAATAGTAATACATGGAAAGAGGGCCTGGTAAATTCTTTACTAGGTGCATTGGTAAGCGCTGGTCTCATATATCTTCTGGGTGTGTTAGGGAATATCGCCTTTAAAAAAGAAAGTATGGGCGGAGGAGATGTGAAGCTTATGGGCATGCTGGGTGCTTTTTTAGGCTGGAAAATGGCAGTGCTTATATTTTTCCTTGCGCCTTTTTTTGGTACGCCGGTCGGGATTTATTTGAAGTTCAAAAAGAAACGCGAAATAATTCCATACGGTCCCTACCTTTCCATGGCAGGTTTTGTAGTGATGATTTGGGGAGAAGGGATATTGCGGTTACTGTTTCTTTAAAACGCTATACGCTAATAAACAGGAGGTATAATATGTTACGATTTTTAACCGCAGGCGAGTCTCACGGCGAGGCATTGGTTGGTATTCTAGAGGGTATGCCTAGTGGCCTGAAAGTTGACAACAGTTTTATAGACAAGGATCTCCAAAGGCGTCAGCAGGGATACGGAAGAGGCAAGAGAATGGAGATAGAAAAGGATCATGCCAAGAT
>JAHJHC010000149.1 GCA_018824145.1 Candidatus Omnitrophota bacterium
AGCACTTTTACGGGCATATGATGTAAATGGGACAAGTTACACGACCTTTGCGACATTGACAGCGAATGATACACCGACGATGGATTTAGCGACGGCCGTGACAATGGGCAGTAATGCGATATATTATGCAGGCGGCAGTGATGTGGTCCAGGCAGATGGAGGAACAGGGATAGATACTTCAGGAGTAACGAATGGCCAACTACTTATAGGTAATACAACAGGGAATGCATGGGCATTAGCAAATTTAACAGGTACAGCGAATCAAATTAGTGTTGCAGATGGTGCATCATCCATTACGTTATCCACGCCGCAGGATATACATACATCTGCGGCACCGCAGTTTGCAAGGATGGGCATAGGCTCAGCAGCAGATGGCTCAGCACAGATGAAGATATCAGCAGATGCAGCAGCATATACGACATTTACACAGGCAGATGCAGGGGGAGTGACAATAGATGTAATATCAGACGGCACAGCGCAAGTTACAGTGTCTGACCCAGTGGATATATCAAAAGGCGCACCATCAGATGAAGAGAAGCTATTCACAGTAACAACAACACAAGAGAGATTTTACATAGATGAAGACGGAGACGTAGGATTAGACGGCACGTTGTCAGCGAACATAGTATCAGCAACAACACAGATAAATGTAGGAGGCGCGCAGATAGATTCAGGAGATTTATCAGACGTAGATTCAATCACAATGTTAGATGAGGCAGAGACAATAGGCGCAGACTGGGATAATACTGAAAATCCATGGGCTGATAATGAAGTGATAGATGCTTTGACTATATCTTTTTCCGGCGCAGTGGATGCAGGGGCAATTACTGACCTTCAGCCGAGTGCAGATGGTACTACTAAGACTGTTTCAATTGCTGCAGGGGATGCATATGTATCAGGAAATACATTGCAGGTTGTAAGTGCAGGGACAGCCAACTTTGATTCAGGAGGGAATTGTGTATATACACCTCCTACCAGTGCGAGATATATTAAAGGTGTCATTGTAATGGATTCTTTAAGTGTATTATCATTAGTGACAACGGGGGCTTCAGAGGAAGAAGTCAGAGCAACTGCTGAGGCAGATACATTAACCTATCCTATAGATAAGATGGCCATAGCAGAGGTGATATTGTACTCGACAGGAACTACAGCAGGTGCTATTGCTAATATAGATGCACTTGGGACTGGCGCTGACACAAAGTCATACATATATAGAGATTCAAGGCCATTTTTGAATCTGGGAGCAGGTGCTTTAGCGCATGCACAGAATACAGACACAGGCACTACTTCTACTACTTTTGAGATAAATAGTGAGGGATCAGCGTTGATACTTTCATCAACAGGACTTGGAGCAGATAGGACGTTCACATATCCTGATTCATCAGGTGAAGTAGTTACATTAGCTGCTTCGCAGACATTAACAAATAAGACATTGACAGCCCCTGACATAAATGGCGGTACAGTAGACTCTGTGACATCATTAACTGTAGCCAATGATGTAGATATGGGGGATTATGATATACATGCGAAGACATTAACATCAGATGTAGCAATAGGTACAGCCCCATTAAATATAACATCTACGACAAAGGTCAATAATCTTAATGTAGATCAATTAGACAGTGCAGACTGGGCATCACCTGCAGCAATCGGTACAGGGACACCAGAAGCAGGTACGTTTACGACATTGACAATCAGCACATTATTAGACTTGAATGAGGAAATGGATATAGATTTGGATGCAGGGGATGAAGAGATAGCAATAGATGTAGCATATGATGTATCGAGCGGGGCATCACATGATGTATTAAGGATACAGGAAACGTTGACAGACGCAGGTGCATCCAGCGGTACACAGACAGGAGCAGTATTTGCAGTGAATTTAAATAACACATTAGACGGAGGAGTAACGGATAATACAAACGTAGCAGAGTTTGAGGTAGATGGCACTGATGTAGTGGTGATAGATAGCAGTGGAAGTATAGTTCTTTACGATGGAGATGGAGAGACTATAACTTTAGGTGTACCGAATATAGGAGAGGCAGATGCATGGACAATGACATTACCGAATGCAATAGCAGCAGGGGAGTCTTTTCTAAAGATGGGTGCAGATGGAATAATTGATTATGACCAGACCTCCTATTTAACAAGTTCAGATGCGTATGTAACAGTACAAGAAGAAGGCACACCTTTAACACAGAGAGGTGCTTTAAATTTTGTAGGGACAGGCTTTACAGCAGCAGATGATTCAGGCAATTCAAGGACCAATCTAACATTAGATGCCACATTGAATTCACTCTCTGGTTATAATACTGATGGTATTCTAACTCAGACAGCTGCTGATACATTTGCAGGCCGGACCATAAGTGCAGGTTCAAACAAGATATCTATTAGTAACGGTAATGGGGTGGCTGGTAATCCTACGATTGATGTTACAGAAGCAAACCTGACCCTCGATAATATAGGTGGCACATTAGCTAACACAAAAGGTGGTACTGGGCAGGATAGTAATGCATGGACAGGCCTGGTAAAAGTATCTACAGGTACATGGGGCACTGCAACAGCTGGTACAGATTATGTAACAGCAGGTAGTTCGAATACATTTACAAATAAGACAATAGATGCAGATAATAATACTATTTCTAATTTAGAGACAGACAATTTCAAGGCAGGTGTAATAGATGCGACCACGACATTAGGCACATCAGATACAGTAATACCTACGCAGAATGCAGTAAAAGTGTATGTAGATAATAACATCGCAGGACTTTCATGGAAAGAGGCAGTACTGGATTTAATAGCAGATAATACTGCAGAGCCTCCAACTGAGGTTTCAGGAGACAGATATCTTCTTTCAGTGGATGGAGGAGCGCCTCATGCTAATTGGGATGGAGCAGAGGCAGGAGATATGGTGGAATTCAACGGGACAGTGTGGGTAGAAGAAGACCCGCAGGACGGGGATGCAGTTTTTGTAGAAGATGTGGATGCAGGATATGTATATACAAGCACAACCTGGACAGTATTTACAGGAGCAACTGCCTATACGTGGGGTGATGGATTATCAAATTCAGGGACAGTTATAAACGTAGGGGCAGGCACAGGAATAGACGTAGATGCAACGAATGTAATACATGAGGACTATACAACACAGGGAGATGTAGATAACAGTAACGGCACAGTGTTACAGGACATAACGTTTGATAGTGACGGATTGGGCCACGTAACAGGGCTAACATCACTTGATTTAGACACAAGATATTTCACAGAGACAGAGACGGATAATAGATATTTAAGGCTGGATGCATCAACAACACAGAATGACGGATTATTCGTAGCAACAGACGAAGTGCGTGCAAGGGACTCAGGAGGGCTAGCATTATATGATGACGGAGGAGCCGTGGGGCTATTAATAGAAGACGGAGGACAAGTTGGGATAGGAATAGCAAGTCCATCAGCTGACTTAAATGTAAGAGGACTCCTTGTAACAGCCACAGCAGGTACATTAACAGTAACAAATGGCAGTGACAGTGTAACAACAAGCGTAGATTTAACTGGTCATTTTAGTGCAGGGGATGCAATAAAGATAGTAAATACAGACCCAAGTGAATCCTCAATCTATACAGTCTCTTCGATAAATGCAACGACCATCACATTGGATTCAAATTACTCTGGCACATCAGACAGTGACGGCAGTGCAAGTGCAAAGAAGGATTCGACGTTATATTTGGTAGAGAATGGTGACGGTGTAGCCAAACTTACTATCGACCAGTCAGGTGACCTTATACTTGGCACTACAGGATTAGCAGAGACAACTTCAGAGACAGATTCTGGTGCATATCTAGTAGGTGTGTATGATGAATTTGGTTATTCCAGCAGTACGAATGTGCAGGATGTGTTAGATGATTTAGACGCAGCCATAGGAACTGCGTCAGACAGGCTCACATCCACGAATTCCACGTTAATCCTTTCAGATGATGCAACAGACCAGACCATAACCGGAAATCTAGGTGATTTAAATATAGTTTCAGCGAGTGACTTAGTGCTTTCACCTACTGGTAGTGTAGGCATTGGGATTAGCGGGCCTAGTACTAATCTCCATATTTATCAGGATACGCCATCAGAGGATCAAAAACTTTTCAGTATAGGTACAAGCGGTGATGCAGAGCGGTTCTTTATAGATGAAGACGGAGACGTAGGCATGGATGGGACACTCTCAGCAGCGAATCTATCAGCAACCACACAGATAAATGTCGCAGGCGCACAGATAGATTCAGGAGACTTATCAGACGTAGATTCAATCGCAATGTTGGATGAGACAGAGACAATTAGTCAAGATTGGGTGAATACAGCCAATCCATGGGCAGACAATGAAGTAGTAAATGCCCTGACAATATCCTTCTCTGGTTCAGTGGATGCCGGAGCAATTACTGACCTCCAGCCGAGTGCAGACGGTACTGGAAAGACAGTTTCAATAGCAGCAGGGGATGTGTATCTATCAGGCAATACATTGCAGGTTGTAAATGCAGGTACAGCTGATTTTGCTTCAGGAGGGAATTGTGAATATACACCTACTACAAGTGCAAGATATATTAAAGGTGTAATTGTAATGGATTCTTTAAGTGTGTTATCATTAGTGACAACAGGGGCTTCAGAGGAAGAAGTCAGAGCAACTGCTGAGGCAGATGTATTAACTTATCCAACAGATAAGATGGCTATAGCAGAGGTAATATTATATTCAACAGGGACTACAGCAGGTGATATTGCTAATATAGAAGCACTAGGGGGCGCAGCTGATACAACGTCTTACATATATAGAGATGTAAGGCCATTTTTGAATCTAGTAGCAGGCGGTTCACTACATACTCAAAATACAGATACAGGTACTACTTCTCAAACATTTGAGATAGACAATGATGCAGCAGCAGGATTGATTCTTTCAGCGTCAGGTTTAACATCAGCTGATAAGACATTCACATTCCCGGATGCATCAGCAGAAGTAGTTACAGAAAGCGCTACTCAAAACTTGACTAATAAGACCTTTGGTTTAGACGGGACAGACGGACAGATTGTAATATATTCAGAGCAAGGCACACCTGACTATACAGCTACATTAAATCCTAATGCTACTATGTCTTCAGACGCAAACTTCTACTTGCCGGTAGATGAACCAGCAGATACATCTCTTTTAACTATGACCGCAGGTGGAGTAATGGGATATGATACAAATACGTATCTCATTACTGAGACTGAGCCGACCTTGACAGATGATGACTCTGTAACAATAGGAGATGGTGATGGAAATGTAACCTTGACCTTTGATGCTGATGATGCTGGAACAGACGGTACTATTGTGTGGGATGGAGGTAATGATCAGTTTGAGATAATAACCGGGAGTGTCGGCATTGGGACAGCCAATCCAGAGGCACTATTACAAATCCATAAAGATACTACTGGCGGTGCTGCAAGATTTTTATCTTTTGAATCTACTACTCCTTCAGCTGATTGGAATATCTGGCTAGGAAACGAGACTGTGCCGTATTTATATATGGGAGCAGACAGTTCTATAGATAGGTACTTTTTACGGGCTAATTATCAGAGTTCAACTGTCCCTGCTGTTACTGTACAAGTACCTGCAGTAGCTACTAATGTCGTGACTTTCGGTGTTAAGGCAGCAGCTTCACAGTCTGCAGACCTTCAACAGTGGCAGAATTCCAGCGGTACAGCCTTGAGTGTCGTGGATGTAAACGGCTATTTGGGTATAGGAGATACTGATCCGGATTATCCAGTAGAGATATTGAAGACTACTACACAGCTCGCACTTACTCACACAGACGCTACGGATTATGCAACATTCGCAGTTGATGCTGACGGCCAATTGGATATTACTACAGTTGACGGAGGCGGCGCAGGCGGGCATATTTGCCTTATGCCGGATGGCAATGTTGGGATCGGGATAACAGACCCTGGTGCATATAAACTCAACGTTACTGGAGGGGACTTGAATGTAAGCGGCAATATTGACGTTGGCGGCACAGTAGATGGTGTTACCATGCAGAGTGTAGCTACCATTGACCTTACACCTGAATTTCCAACTGTGGTTTTAAGCGGCTCAGGGAGTGGAGTAATGACTTCGAGTTTTGACACCACTGCAGGTGCATATCATAATTATTATAATTGGACTGGAAATTCCGCAAATCAGTCGTATGATATATATGTAAGGGTTTTGATACCAGAAGATTTTGGTTCATGGGATGCTACAGCAGCAATTACTTTTTACACTAGTATTGATGCTACCCCGGAAGATACAGGTGTTACATTGACGGTTTCTGATACTACAGATACCTCAGACTATGCAGGGACTAAGATTCAGACTGCTGGCTGGGCGTCTAATACAGTAGCTGCCACCAGCTTATCCGGCACTTATACAGACGGAGACTACATGACACTGAAGTTCACCATGACTGCAGACAGCACCAAGAATGCAAAATTAGGCGAGGTGAAGCTGAAGTATAATAGGGAGTAGTAACATCTTATGGGCAACTACAAGAGGGATGAGTATAAAGATGAATAGACAATTAAAATGCACAATCTGGGTTTTAGCAATACTAACCATGGCCGCACTCTGCCTTGCACAGGCTGCCGGTGCTGCAATAGTAGAATGCCAGGTTGCATTTGATAGCAATGTAGACACAGATGACGGGAGTGAGCAGAATGACACTACATGGTACGGTTCTGGCAAGTCCGGAGATACCCCTTCTGACTATGTTTATCTTGGATATGACGGCTCAAGTTATGATGCGGCTTTTAGATTTACTAATGTAGATATCCCCA
>JAHJHC010000064.1 GCA_018824145.1 Candidatus Omnitrophota bacterium
AACCACTGCTGAAAAAGTTACCCATGAAGTATTTATCGTCAAGAAAGACGCCAAACTGCATCTTCTTGGAAAATTACTTGCGCAATATCAAGGCTCCATACTTTTGTTTTCCCGTACAAAGCATAACGCGAAAAAGATCGTGAAGAAGATCAGAAATATGAAACACACTGCGGCAGAGATACATTCCAACCGTTCTCTTAGTCAACGCCGCGAAGCGCTCGAAGGTTTTAAGTCCGGCAGATACAGGGTGCTTGTTGCTACGGATATAGCCTCCAGGGGAATCGATGTTAGCGGAATTGAGCTCGTGATTAACTATGATCTTCCGGATGACGCACAGAATTATGTGCATCGGATCGGCCGCACAGGAAGGGCGGGCCACAAAGGCCACGCGATTTCATTTGCCATGCCTGATCAAAGCCGCGATGTCAGAAATATAGAAAAGCTTATCAGGATTTCACTGCCTGTTTCAAAACACCAGGAGATCTCCCAAGAACATTTTATACAGACTCATCATAAATCCCCTGATAGGTACTCAAAACACAATCGTAGACAACGCCATCGGCGCCCAATATCATAACCTGTTAGGTGCAAGATTAAGTATAATTAAGTTTAAAGCACTAAAAGGAAGAGGGGTTAAGTTGTAGTTCAAATCCCTTTACGAACCCCAGTATTCCTGTCTCATTGTGCCACAACGAGTTAGGACAAATCCTAGGCAGGGAAACCTGTCTGGGATTTTTTATCTCTCGATGTCCCTAGGAGTTAGGGCGTTAGTTTTTAAGCCAGCTTAGATACTTATCGTAAACCAGCTATCTCATGAGCCTATCTCCAGAATAATAGCCAAAATAGCGCAATTCCTATCTAATTCGATCTTAGTTTATGGCGCTTAGTTTATGGTTTTTAGGTAGCTTTTAGACAATTCATTGATACCAATCTTAAATATTTTACATCTCGGACATCAGGCTGTATATCTGATGACATGGCAGGAAAGTTGTCAGGCTAGATTTACCTTGACAAGCAAATTGTATTATACTATAATATAATTGTTTTAGTAGTAAATAAGCGAGTAGAAGTCTTTAGCCGTAAGGCAAGAAGTAATTCGCCTTACGGTTTTTTTATTTTCTGCCATTGTTTACTATAATCTTAAAGAAAGGAGGTAGTAGATAATGGCAAAAGGAACAGTAAAATGGTTCAATGACCAAAAAGGATTCGGGTTTGTTACACCTGAAGACGGAGCTGATGTATTCGTACATCACACCGCTATACAGGGCGATGGCTTTAAGAGTTTAGCAGAAGGCCAGCAGGTAGAGTTTGAAATAACCAAAGGCCCTAAAGGCAACCAAGCTCAGAACGTAGTGAAGTTATAACCTAACAATAGATAAGGCCTGCTAGTTACACATAGGCCTTATCTATTCATCAATTCATACCAACATCACATTATAAATGGTCAAAAAAATCAAGACATTTAAAAGAGGCAGGATTTGCAAATTTAAAGCTTGCAGACAGCCTTTGAGTGTTTATAATTCAGGCACTTATTGCTATCTTCATAGACATCCTCTGATTTACAAAAGAACATCGATGCCCTTCTCTACTCTACAATAATTGATTCCTACTTGAGTTTATTACCCCAAAGTAGTACCATATATAAAATCCTCTATAGGTACCATTTTGGTATTTATTGAGAGGATGTATAATAAAAAAGAGACCTAGATGATAAATTTGTCCAAAAAAAGAATTGATAAATGATATTATTAGCGAAGAGTTGAAAAATAAAAGAGTGAAATTATAATGCAAAATACAGATAAGACAAAAGGAACACAGCAGAGAATCAAGGACATAAAGGAAATATCAATAGCAATTGATACATGGGATGATATATTTTCTGATTTTGATCCTCACCCTTTGAATATTCGCGCGCTTTCAGAAGATTTTATAGCAGAACTTAAAAAAAGATACCGCGAGACACGTAAAGGCAATTTTCTCGTTACAATTTATGCACCGATTTCACTGAGGAACAGCGAGTCAGAGAAAACGGTTATTCAGAGGTTAAAGAAATATTTTAAACATAGATCCATGCAAAGACAGAAGGAGATTGGCCGCATAAGGAGAAAGGGGGGGGTATTTTCGTTATAATGGGAATTTATTCCCTAGGTTTTCTTACAATAAGCACGTATTTTCAATTATTTAAGGAAGTTACAATTGAAATTCTGAGTATTATATTTATGCCTTTGGGTTGGTTTGGTATCTGGGAAGGGTTTTCGAAAATTGTTGACACCGCTCCCATGTTTATTCAGGAAGAAATCTTGTTTAATAAACTTTCAAAGGCAAATTACCAATTTAAACATATAGAAGAAGATAACGTTGCTTGAAACTAGTTTCAATTTAGAGATAAATTTATCCTAATACGGAGGTGAAACCATGGAAAATAAGAAGAAAATGAAAGAGCTGGAAATTCAGGATGCCCTTGAATACACCAAGGCTATCATAAATACCGTGCGTGACCCCTTAATAATTCTGTATGAGGATTTAAGCGTAGCCTTAGCCAATTTCTCCTTCTATCAGGTCTTCAAGGTAAAACCTGAAGAGACCGAGGGGCAACATATCTATGACTTGGGAGATCGCCAATGGGATATCCCGAAACTGCGAGAGTTGCTAGAGGACATCCTTCCCAAAACCACAAGTTTTGATAACTTTGAGATTGAACATGATTTTCCTGATATCGGCAAACGAACAATGCTCCTGAATGCCTGCCGAATTTATCTGGAGGCCAATCGGACAAAGCTAATTCTACTTACTATTGAGGACATCACCGAGTCCAAGAAGATATTAGATGGACTCCATGAGAAGATTAGACAGTTAGAGACATCCCTGAGAACAGCAAAAGGTAAAGACCGTACGATAGCGGCGCTGAAAGGAATGGTAGATGACTTACAGAGACAGCTATTACGGAAACGAGGATAGCTTTATCTCTTAGACATTCTCCTTATAAAGAAGGATATATCTATATGGATAAGAGAAGTAAAATAATTATAAGAACAATAGCTATAATAGAGATGTTGATAGGATCGGGTATTTCCCTGAGCTTTATAATCACCTCTTTAATCACTCCTCCGGGAAGACCTAAAAGCGTATATACATTTGTTATTATCACAAGCCTGATCTCTATAGTAATAGGTATTGGGCTTTTTCAATATAAGAATTGGGCAAGAAAGCTCCTTATCTTTTTTGCAGGATATGTCATAGTTACAAAGTTTCTTCTGTTTTCAAATTTAGTAGAATTTACAGGTAACACAGTTAAGTTTGTGTCTATAAATTTAAAGGATTTTTTCTCTTTTATATATCACTGTAGTATTTTGGTCATTTTTAATCTAAAAGATATTAAAAGAGCGTTAAACTAAACCTTGGCAAGCATCTTTAAGACAGTGGGTTTCAGAAGAACAAGACTAGTCACTATTTGGTCACTGGCGATAAACCCCAAAATTAACAATTATCGTAACTTAATATAAAATAATAAGTTAAAAACTTGTAACTCCTCTAGGACATCAGATTTTCGATCTGACGATCTTATTTTATAGTTCAAATCCCCTCAGGTGACCCCAGATTTGATCCTTGGCGTGGGAAATAAAACGGGGGCGTGTCAAATAGTGATACGTCCCCGTTTTATTTCCAGTAAGACAGATTATTTAACGGCTGCTGTCCTTGTGCTTCGAAAAACATTCCTTGCAGTATACCGGACGGTCTTCTCTGGGTTTGAAAGGTACTTCACACTCTTTCTTGCAATCTGCGCAGATCGCCTTATGCATCTCTCTCGGGCGACCGCCGAATCCACTACCACCTTGATATCCCATGTTACCCCTCTTTCTATTCTCCTGCAAGCTCAGCCTCTGGGCCTGTCGGAGGTTTTTTTACTTCGTTATTAGACTGCGCGTTCTTTTTATCCAACCTGCGCTGCTCTTTTTCTTCTTTCTTCTTTTTCTTTGCCAGTTCCCGGGCATTCTTCTTATATGAATAGTTATCTCTTGCCAACGTATGCTCCTTTTAACCCGGGGAAATCCCGAGATTCATTATTATACCTCTGAAAGCGCTAAGCGTCAAGCGGAGAGATGCTAATGGACAAATGCCTGGGATCCCGCTTTGGTAATAATCAAAGTGGAATTTTTTATTTTAGCGTCCCTGAATACTTAGGTGAATATGAACAATACTATCGGTCGTAGCCTTTTTATCTAACGCTCTGTCAAAGAGCCATGGCTCTTCCCGCAGTTAAGTGTTATAATATCTTTCGTAAAACAATCTAAAAGACGGTGTACTTAGGGCATGAAAGACTTTTTACCGATATCAAAAGAGGATTTAAAGAAGCGCGGATGGGACGAGCTTGATATTATACTTGTCACCGGTGACGCCTATGTTGACCATCCTTCGTATGGCGCTGCGATTATAGGGCGGTTGCTGGAGAATGCCGCCTTTAAGGTCGGCATCATAGCGCAACCGGATTGGCAGATGCTCGACGATTTTAAGAGGCTGGGCCGGCCGAAGCTATTTTTTGGCGTTACAGCAGGCAATATCGACTCCATGCTCGCGAGATATACCGCGAATAAAAAAATCCGTAATGTGGATGACTATTCACCGGGAGGACGGGCGCTTCTTAGGCCCGAAAGGGCAAGCATCATATATGCGAATAAGTTACAGGAGGCGTTTAAGGGTATCTCGATTGTCCTCGGCGGCATAGAGGCGAGCATGAGAAGGCTCACTCACTACGATTACTGGTCGGACAAGGTGAGGCGCTCACTCCTTATGGATTCAAAAGCCGACATACTTGTTTATGGAATGGGCGAGAAACAGATTTTAGAGATAGCTTATCGCTTAAGAGACTCAGCCGGCGTAACCGGCCTGGAAAATATCAGCGGCACGGTCATTACCCGAAAGTCCTTGGACGGCCTCAAGGATTATGTTTTAGTCCCTTCTTTTGAGGAAATAGTCCAAGATAAGGATGCATTTAATGCCGCCTTTAAGACTATTTATTCTGAATCTGATCCGGTTTCCGGCAGGGCGATCGCTCAAAAGTGCAGTGACAGATTCCTCGTGCAGTATCCCCCTGCGCCTCCCCTTACCACGGAAGAAATGGACAGGATATACGCCCTGCCCTATATGCGAAATTGGCATCCTGCATATGATAAAGACGGCGGCATCCCGGGATTTGAAACGGTAAGAAATTCGATTACTTCTCATCGCGGATGCTCAGGCGGATGCAGTTTTTGCTCCTTATATCTGCATCAAGGCAGAATTATACAGAGCCGCAGCATTAAGTCGGTAGTGAGAGAGATATCCGCAATCGCCGAAGATAAAAAATTTAGAGGGACGATCACCGACATCGGCGGCCCTACGGCAAATATGTATATGGCAATGTGCCCTTCATGGAAAGAAACTGGCGCATGCCGTAACAAGCGGTGCCTTGTGCCCGAAAAATGCAAAAACCTTACATTAGGCTATGAGCACTCAATCCGCCTCTGGAAGGAGTTAAAGAGGATACCCAGAGTAAAACACGTATTTGTCGGAAGCGGCGTGCGATACGATTTATTAATCGACCGCTATTCGGATGGATATTTGCATGAATTGTGCGCCTCCCACGTAAGCGGACAGCTGAAAGTTGCTCCGGAACATTGCAACGTTTCAGTCTTGGGACTTATGAACAAACCCGCATTTGCGAAATACGAAAAATTTATCGACAGGTTTGAAACGGTTAATAAGCGATTAGGCAAGAAGCAGTACCTTGTGAATTATTTGATATCAGGCCATCCTGGAGCGCGCCTGGAAGATGCCTTTGAGCTGGCTGTATATCTGGCAAAAAATCATATTCATCCCGAACAAGTCCAGGATTATATACCTTTGCCTATGACCATCTCAGGCTCCATGTATTATACCGAAAAAAATCCGCTTACCGGTAAAAATTTGTATGTAGCTAAGACCCAGAGCGAGAGGGCAATGCAAAGGGCGCTATTACAATACAAGAATCCGAAGAACAGAAAGCATATACTTCGAGCCCTTAAGATACTCCATAAAGAAAGCTTGAAAAAGCTCTT
>JAHJHC010000065.1 GCA_018824145.1 Candidatus Omnitrophota bacterium
TAGATACGGAGGAGAGGAATTTGCAATAGTATTGGTCGGGATCGGTAGAGAAGGTGCATTTCAGGTTGCAGAGCGTATTAGGAACAACATTGAAGAGACAGTTTTTAAGGCCTACGATGAGGTTGTGACTAGTACTGTCAGCATAGGAGTCAGTGTCTTTCCTGATGACGGAGTTGATAAGGATGCCCTGATCGAGTCAGCTGACAGGGCCCTTTATAAGGCCAAAGAGACCGGCCGTAACCGCGTGTGTTAACATGTAATATAAGTATTCCCCCGAGAAGAGCTTGTTTGCTCAGGTGAAAATTTTCCCATACGGGATCGCCTTTTATTCCGCATTTTGGCGGGGCTGAAAAAACTCCACCGACACCAGAATGGTGTCGGTGTCGGACAGTTTTCAGCCTTTTTGCCTCATAGAATGTGGCAAAGAAACCGCCAAAATGCTCCATAAAAGGCTAAATTTTCAATTCGCGAACAACCTCTTCTCGGAAAAAATGCTTAAAATAGTACATGTCTGGTACTCGTAGGATTTGGTTTGTCTTTCTGCTCTGGGTAGGCCTGAAAAAAGCCTCTTTATTTTGCGAAACATAAAATCTTGCATAATTGAAAAGATTGCCTGTCAAAATAAAACGGAACGAGGCCCACATTTCCAAAAAACAAACCTGGCCGAGCGTCTTTTTTCAGGCCTACCCAGAGCAGAAAGACACATTCGGTAAATATTTTTCTGATTGACTAACTGGATATTTTGAGGTATCATAAACAAATATGTCTAAAAGGGTTAAAGTAGGAATTGATTTTGGTGCTACTCGGATAAAGATGGCCTTTGTAGGTGAGAAAGGTGGCTTATCTTACAGGCGGGAGATATCTACGCCTATTGATGCGAAAAGAAGCGTACTTATAGATACTATAGCTAGTAGTGTTAGGGAGATTATTGAGGAATCGGGCTTTAATAAGAGAGATATTATAGGGATTGGGATAGGAGTCCCAGGGCCTGTAGATTCGAAAAGAGGGGTTATACGATATTTACCGAATATAAAAGGGTGGAAAGGAGTAGCCCTTAGGTCGATATTACAAACCAAGTTAGGGATAAAGGTAGCATTGGATAATGACGTAAACGCAATGACACTTGGTGAATATAGGTTTGGCTCAGGTAAAGGCGCAAGAAATTTGGTTTGTCTTACTTTAGGTACAGGTGTCGGCGGAGGTATTATTATAAATGGAGAGATTTATAGGGGCAGTACAATGTGCGCAGGAGAAGTCGGGCATATTCCCATTAATGAAAAAGGCCCTAAATGCAATTGCAGGGGTATAGCTTGTATAGAGAGATATATAGGTAATAGATATATAATAGAGCAGGCAAGGATGGTTTTCAGAAAGGGCATAACACTTGAAGATTTGACCGACCTGGCTAGGTCAGGGAATAAAGATGCAAAGAGAATCTGGGAAGATGTTGGTGAAAAGCTAGGAGTAGCCCTTACAGGGGTAGTTAATTTATTGAATCCGGATCGGATTGTTATTGGCGGAGGAGTGAGTAATGCAGGAGAGTTGATCTTGCGGCCGTTGAGGCGCGGGATTAAAATCCGCGCTATGAAGGATCAAGCCTTACATGTAAAGATTGTTCGCGGAAAACTTGGAGATAATGCCGGGATAGTCGGTGCATCACTACTGGTGGGGTAAAATAAAAAGGCAAAAGTTAAAAGTAAAAATGCAAAATCACAAGATAAAATTAGAAACCAAAACTTTTAACTTTTTAATTGTGGTTTTTACTTTTTCATTTTGCATTTTTACTTTTTCTTATGCACAGGAACATGAAAAGGGGCCTGTTGAAGTAAATGGTGACGAGGTCGAGTATTTTCCAAAAGAAAAAAAGGTTGTAGGTGTGGGTAATATATCTATTGAGTATGGCACTGTTTTACTCACTTGTAATAAGATAACAGTCTATACGGATACAAAAGACGCGTATGCAGAGGGTAACGTCGTATTAAAGAGCCCTGCCAGCGAACTCAGGGGTGAGAAAGTAAAATATAATTTCAATACTAAAAAAGGAGAGGTTTTAGACGCAAGGGTGAAATCAGGAGATTGGTACGCAGGCGGAAAGAGGGTAGAGCTTCTTTCAGAAAGTTCCTACCGTGTGGAGGATGGGTATATAACCAGTTGTGATTTAGATGAGCCGCATTATAAAATCAGTTCAAACAATGTGGTTATTTATCCGGATAATAAAGTAGTGGCAAAGGATGTTATCTTTAAGGTCGGAGGTATGCCTGTCGCGTATCTGCCGAGATATAATTATTCCCTGGATACAGAGTGGCCTACTTTTAATGTTATCCCGGGGAAGAAGAAAAATTGGGGTTTCTTCGCGCTTACAAGTTATAGATATGAGATGGATGAGAATAATAAATTGACGCTTAAAATAGATGAACGTGAAAATTGGGGCCTGGCAGAAGGGCTTGACTATAAATACGCATTTAATGATTTTGGAGAAGGTGTTTTTAGGTCATATTATACAAATCAGAGAGATCGGGATAGAGGTGAACTCCTAAAGGGTGAAGAAGAGAGGTATCGTTTACAGGCCAGACATCGCTGGGATATAAACGATAGAAAAACTACTATCTTGGAATATCATAAGTCGAGCGATGATGAGATGACAAAGGATTTTTTTTATAGAGAGGAATATGATAGGGACCCTTCGCCGGAGTCTTATATTTATTTACTCGATAGACAGCCTGAGTATTCATTGGGGTTACTTAGTCGTAAGAGAGTGAATCGTTTCCAGAGTGTTGTGGAGCGATTGCCTGAAGTAAGGTTTGATTTAAAAGATCAAAGGCTATTCGGAAGGCCTATTTATTTTAAGACAGATACAAGCTTTACCAGCCTTAATAGCAAGACTGCTAATAGTTCTACTGATAGCGATGTTGTTAGGTTTGATGTTTATAATAAACTTTCCAGTCCGTTATATTTGGCTGATTTTTTGAGTGTTTCGCCTTTTGTGGGGATGAGAGACACGTTTTATAGTAAGGATATAAACGGCGATGAAGATGAACTGAGAACTGCTTTTTATACAGGTATAGATTCAAGTATGAAATTTTTTAAGACATATGATAATACTGGTAAATTCTTGGGAGTTACGTTTAATAAACTTCATCATATCATAACACCTACGGTAGAATATCGATATATCCACACCCCGTCCATTACGGTCGGAGAATTACAGCAGTTTGACGATATAGATAGTATAGATAGAACAAGCACTTTTAGTCTGGGCCTTGAGAATAAACTTCAGACAAAGCGCTTGATAGATAATAAGTTAAAGACAGTTGACCTGGCGAATCTTTTACTAACAGGTGATTACCTGTATAGACCCGAGCATGGCAGTCGTTTTTCGGATGTAAAGCTGGATTTAGAGCTTACGCCGTATGACTGGCTTAGGGTTGAGTTTGATACGTTGTATGACCCTTCTACAAGAGATTTTCAGAACTGGAATACTGATTTATATATAGATAAGGGGGACGATTGGAGATTGGGTGTTGGCTCCAGGTATTGGCAGGATTCAGAACATGAACTTACATCAGAGATTTTTTTTAGGCTAAACAATGAGTGGGCGTTCAGGGTTTTTGGAAGGTATGATTTAAAAGAGGTGGAAAGTGACGGCCATAAGATCATTAATAGGTTTGATACTAAAGAGATTACTGTAATAAAAGATTTACATTGCTGGCTGGCGGAAGTGAGTGTGGATATGGATAGAGATGATGGTGCAACTCTATGGTTGGTCTTGAAACTTAAGGCCTCTCCGAAAGTGCCGTTTGATTTTAAGGATTATTATGCTGTTCCGAAAAACAGATGAGGGAAGGAGTTTCTAATGAACATATGTATAGTTGGTGCGGGTTATGTCGGACTTGTAACAGGCGCGTGTTTTTCTGATTTAGGTAATAAGGTTATCTGTGTGGATAACGATAAGAAGAAAATAGAGATGCTTAAAAAATCAAAGATGCCTTTTTATGAAAAAGGCCTTGAGGATATGGTAAGAAGGAACATGAAGGCACAGAGGCTATCTTTCTCATCCAGCATAAAAGAAGGCGTAAGGAATTCTCTTGTTATTTTCATA
>JAHJHC010000066.1 GCA_018824145.1 Candidatus Omnitrophota bacterium
CAAAAAACTTGAGGCAAAGAATATGGTAGAACATGCCTTGAGACGCAATCCGGATATAAAGACAGCAGAAGAGTTGTTAAACGAGGTATATAAACAGAAGGCGAAGAAATAAAAAGCTATCAGCTTTCAGCCATCAGCTGCTGAAAGCTAACTTATGGCAAAGAAAGAAATCAAAGATGATCGCGAGCGTTTGATAACACCTCAGGAAAGTGAGGAAGAGGCGGTATTTAATATTTCTCTTCGGCCTGAAACTTTAAGGAATTTTGTGGGCCAGTCCCATACAATTGAAAATCTTAAGATCGCGATAGAGGCCGCTAAAAGGAGAAAAGAAAGTCTTGAGCATATACTGCTTTCAGGCCCTCCCGGATTGGGAAAGACAACGCTTGCCCATATTATATCTCATGAGATGAACTCAAAGATTACAGCGACTTCAGGCCCTGCCATAGAAAGGGCAGGGGATTTGATAGGTATACTTACAAATCTCGGAGAAGGAGATATCCTTTTTATCGACGAGATACACAGGCTTTCTAAGGTAGTCGAGGAATTTATTTATCCTGCAATGGAGAATTTTCAGATCGATTTTTTGATAGATAAAGGCCCATATGCCAAGACTATAAAATTTAATCTCAAAAGGTTTACCCTGGTCGGGGCCACGACCAGGGCAGGTCTTTTGAGTGCACCTTTGAGGGGAAGATTCGGGTTATTCCACTACTTGGATTTTTACGAAGTAGATGATTTGGTTAAAATATTGGCCCGTTCTGCGAAACTTTTAGATGTAAAACTGGATAGAGAGGCAAGTTTTGAGATTGCCAGGCGTGCACGCGGGACCCCTAGAGTAGCTAATAGATTGTTGCGCAGGGTAAGGGATTATAGTGATGTAAGAGGGGATAGTAATATAGATATAAAGACAGCAATACAGGCTTTGGAGTCACAGCGTATAGATTCAGCAGGACTTGATGATGTGGACAGAAAGGTCTTGAAGGCAGCTATTGATTTTTATGACGGTGGGCCAGTAGGTATAGAGAGTCTTGCCGCGACATTGAACGAAGAGAGTGATACGATAGTTGATGTGGTGGAGCCGTTTTTACTTAAGATGGGCTATATTAAACGTACATCAAGAGGCAGAGAGGTTACCAAACGTGCATACGAACACCTGAAGGTACCGTATAAGAAGGAGTCGCAGAAGGAGTTTTTTTAGATGAAACTGCTACTCCACATCTGCTGCGGCCCGTGTGCACTGTATCCTATAAGCCAGATTGCGCGCACTAAATTTAAAAGAATAGTCGGATTTTATTATAATCCCAACATCCATCCACCGAGCGAATATAAAAGACGCAAGGATACTTTGCAAAGTGCCGAGAAAAAACTGGGTCTTGAGGTAGTATATCCCCCTTACAAAATCGCAGAGTATTTTAGAAAAATAGCCTCCTATGAAGAGTCGACGGATAGATGTAAGCTTTGTTGGGAGTTGCGTCTTTCCCAAACAGCTGATTTTGCAAAGAAAAATGGTTTCAATGCCTTTACGACGACACTTTTAGTAAGTCCGTATCAGGATCATGACCTCGTGAAAGATATAGGCAGAAAAGAAGCCAGCGAAAAAGGCATAGAATTTTATTATGAGGATTTTCGTAAAGGTTTTAGGGCTTCTCAGAAAGAGGCAAAAGAACAAGGATTATACACTCAGAAGTACTGCGGCTGTGTGTTTTCGGAATTAGAGCGTGTGAAGGTGTAGAATATATATGTTTGGAATCACTGGCCTTGGTAAAATACTTATTCTTTTCGGGGCTATTTTAGTTATAGTAGGACTCTTCTTTACCTTTGCAAATAAGATCCCGTGGCTCGGCAGGCTTCCCGGAGACATATATATTAAAAAAGGTAATTTCACCTTTTACTTTCCATTGGCTACTTCTATCCTCTTAAGTATTTTCCTCTCTTTGATTTTATTCCTAATAGGTAGAAAAAGATGACCCGTAGAGTATTTTTTCATCTCTTGATTGCATCGACGCTATTTATACATTCATCATGCCTCTATGCCATGGGGACACTTCCTGCGGGTAAATTAGTGTCTCTTAGGATATTGGTGAACGATGGTGCGAAAAACATAAGGTTACGTATAAAAGGACATTATAAGATAGTTGATTTTGAGAGCGGAGAGGTTTTAAGGCAAGAAAGAAATTTACGGGATACTACATTATCTATGGAAGATATCGGTTCGGAAGGCATAAGGATCTTACCTGGAAGAGGGAGCCGTGTTTATATTAATGATCGCCAGTTCAGGGGAGAAATTGATATTATAAAAAGTGAAAAAGAAAGTCTCTTTGTAGTTAATCATGTCGATATAGAAGAATATCTTTATGGTGTGTTGTATCACGAAGTCTCCCATCGCTGGCCTATGGAAGTTTTGAAGGCACAGGCAATTGTTTCCAGGACTTATGCCTTGTATCAAAAACTTGTCAGCAAAAATAAATATTTCGATCTCACTTCAGATATCTATTCTCAGGTATATGGAGGCCGGACCTCGGAGACGTGGCGTACTAGACTGGCTGTAAATTTAACCAATGGGCAGATTTTGACATATAACGGTAAGGTGTTCCCGAGTTATTATCATGCTACTTGTGGAGGCAGCATATCTGATGCTAGCAGTATATGGAATATCGATATCCCTAGTTTACGCAGCAAGCCATGTGATTTTTGCACTTTATCGCCGCATTTTAGTTGGAAGAAAGAGTTGAGATTGAAAGATATAGAGGATAAGCTTCGAAAAGGAGGCTATAATATTTCTCTTGTTTCTATCGGGATTTTAAAAAGAGATGAAAGTGGGAG
>JAHJHC010000006.1 GCA_018824145.1 Candidatus Omnitrophota bacterium
AATGAGGCCTGGGATTGTCCATAGGCTGGATAAGGATACTTCTGGTATAATGCTGATAGCTAAAACAGGAGTTGCACATAGAAAGCTGTCAAGGCAGTTAAAAGATAGAACTATTATAAAGAAATATATTGCAGTCACAAGAGGTATAGTTGATCTGGATGAAGGAGTCATTAATGTCCCGATTTCCCATGACCAAAAGAATAGAAAGAGAATGGTGGTTGATGAGGAATTTGGTAAGGAAGCTATAACATATTACCGTACTCTTAAAAGAAATAAGGACAGGAATTTTACGGTTCTTGAGGTAAGGCCTAAAACTGGCCGTACCCATCAGATTCGTGTTCACTTGTCGCATATTGGACACCCCCTATTAGGGGATACGCTTTACAATGGGCCTATAATCCAGGGCCTATCAAGACAGGCCCTCCATGCAAGATCAATAGGTTTTTTACACCCTACCAAAAACACTGCGCTAGAGTTTTCTGCTGATATTCCTGAAGATCTAAGAGAATTTTTAAAGGGATTCCCTCTGGAGTTTACCCCCGTGTAAATTGTGGGGATAATTTTTATTTACACAACATATTGAAATTATGGATAGTTATAGTAGGTTAGATAAAAAATATCCACAATATATTGACAATTTATAGGGCGAAATTCTTTATAAAAGTTATTTCCCGTTTCGCGTTTCGCGTTGAGAAAAAACTTGCATAAAAAACTATCTGTGGTATAGTTAAATGTAAGTTGTAAGTAAATGGAATTACATATTAATTTAAGGAGATAAGAGAGATAGGTGTTGCGCCAGGCGCAACAACACCGGCTGAGTAGAATTATACTATACATGTTTAAAGATGTACCCAAGCTCGTTGAAAGATGTATCCAAGGTGAGAAAAAGGCCTGGGAAGAGTTCATAGAACACTTCTCAGGCCTTTTATATTATTCGGCACGGGAAAGGTTAAAGAGGAATGGTATTGCTTTTGGTGAGCAGGATATAGAGGATATTGTGCAGTCGGTCTTTCTGGAGATATTGGAAAAAGGACGGTTGAAGGAGATTAGAGAAAGGGAAAAGATAAGCTCATGGCTTAGCATTGTGGCGCAGACAAGGGCCTTGAATTATATACGGCAGAAAAGAGAGAGGCTCTTGCGAGGAGAGGAATTTTATAGGATTGATAATATAAGGGTAGACACACAAGGCCATATAGAGGAGGGATTGTTAATAAAATTGGAAGAGATTATCGAAGGATTTGATGAACGGGAGAAGATTGTATTGAAAATGAACATAATATACGGGAAGACGCATAAAGAGATCGCGGGATTCATGAATATATCTATAAATACGGTGTCTACGATTATTGCCAGACGTAAAAAGGTGCTGAAAGAAAAATTAAAAGATTTTTGAAAGAAAACATGGGGCTAGTGTGTCTTATATTAGTGAGAGGGAATTATGGATTGCCTGAATGAAAAAGTGCTTTCTTCATACCTGGATGAGCGGCTTTCAGAAGATGAACGCCGCAGGATAGACGGGCACATATCAAAGTGTAACCGTTGTCTCGATCTTCTTATAGTCGCATATGAAGCACAGGCTAAGTCGCGGAAAGTTTCTTCATTGTTAAAAGAAAGAGTTAAGAAGCGCTTGGGTGTGAAGCAGAAGAAGGCAAGGCCTGAACTAAAATGGCTTTTAGGTGCGCTTTTTTTATTTGCGCTTTCATTTATTGTTAAAAGATTCTTTATGCAGTTCCTTGTAGGTGCAGCTATCTTAGGGTTTAAGTGGGCTATGGAAGGTGAGGGTGCGAAACGGGCAGTAATGATATTTAAGGGAATAGAAAAAAAGGAAAAAAATTTTGAAAGAAAATCACCTCCTCCTGTGTCTGATATAAATGAGGACACAACTTATGGAACAAAGTGAACATAAGTTGTATGTCCGAATTTATCCGCCTCGGGCGGATTCAATGAGGGAGGTGATACATATGGAGAAAACCAGTAATGGTATTGAGGTGCTGAGGGTACACAGACTCGGCGGAGATTCAAGTCTCAAGGCCTTTGCAGATGTATCTTTTGCAGGGGTGTTTATTGTCAAAGGGCTTAAGGTGGTTGAGGGTAAAAACGGACTATTTGTAGCTATGCCTAGCAGTAAAGGCACGGATGGCAAATGGCATGATAGAGCTTACCCTTTAACAAAGGAGTTCAGAGAGATATTGAAGGAAGTTGTCTTGGAAGCGTACGAAAGTGAGTAAGAATGTTTAGTCGGTTGAGCCCGTTGACCTGGATTCGTTCCAACGGGCCAACGCGCTAAACAGCTGCTCAACAGATTTCCTTGACAATCTGAATTTTTAGGGATATACTCTTGAAAAAAGGAGAGTTATTTTATGTCTAACACATTTAAGATAGTATTAATCCTACTTGTAGTTGCGAGTATTGCTTCAGCTGTTTTGGCAGTATTTGGCTTTTTAGAAAAAGAAAAAGAATATATGAAGAGGGTTTTAATTGAGGAAAAACTGACGGCTGTGCTTAAGGATAAGAAAAGATTAGAGAAGGAATTAAGCTTGAATAAAGAGGCCATGGATGGGAAAGAGGCGGAGATCAAAGAGGTGGCTTTAAAAATAGAGCAGCTTTCATTGCTGTTGGAAGAGGAAAAAGAGAGGAGTAAATCTCAAACCTTAGATTTGACTGACAAAGAAAAGAAGATAGAAGCGTTGACATTGGATCTTGAGAGAGAAAAGAGAGAGAAACTGAGCCTTTCAAAAAAATTGGATGATATAAAATCAGCATATGAAAAGGCAGAGACAGATGTTTTAAAACTGAAGCAAGAGAAAATGCAGCTTGAAAAGGATGTAACCGAATTAGAAGAAAAGTCAGTGGAGCTTGATAAGATTGTTGTCCCTTCTTCAATGGATGCTTTTTCTGCGCCGCCTATGGAGTCGCAGGAGGATGTTTTAAAAGGAAAGGTGCTTGTGGTAAATAGAGAGTATAGCTTTATAGTAACTGATTTGGGGCAGGGTGACGGAGTTAAGAAAGATATGGTTTTTGAAGTAAGAGACGGCACTAATTTTCTGGGTAAGGCCAAGATAGATAAAATTTATGATACTATGTCGTCAGCAAGTGTCCTTCCAGGCACAAATATTAATAACATTAAGAAAGGCAATCTGATTATTGAGAGTCGTTAAAATAGATATCCCACCTGATAAGTCTGTATCTCATCGAGCAGTTATACTCGCATCTATTTCAGAAGGTAGTACACGTATAAAAAATCTATTGACAGGCGAAGACTGTCTGAGGACCATAGAGGCATTTCGTGCTATGGGTGTGAGGATTGATGTAGCTGCAGCTACTGATGTTGTTATATATGGTGTGGGGATGCGTGGTCTGAAGAGACCCAAGAGGCCTATATATTTAGGTAATTCAGGAACTACTATGCGAATACTGCCAGGAGTCTTGGCTGGTCAGGATTTTTCAGCAATCTTAAAGGGAGATAAGTCTCTCTCGAAAAGACCTATGTTGAGAATTGTAGGGCCGTTGAGAAGGATGGGGGCGGAGATCAGTGGCGCTAGGTTGAAAGTTTCCGCCTCAGGCGGAAAAGGAGACGTATATCCGCCGTTGAAAATTCATGGTGGCAGGTTGAAGGCAATTAAATATAAATCAAAAATTGCGAGTGCTCAGATTAAATCGTGTATTTTGTTAGCAGGCCTTTTTGCAAGAGGGGTTACAAGTGTTAGTGAGCCTGTGAAGTCAAGAGATCATACGGAAAGGATGCTTGGGTTGTTTGGGTGTAAGGTGAATAAAGTTAGTGTAAAAGGGCCAGTGCAATTAAAGAGTCCTCGTGTAGTTGATATACCCGGTGATATTTCAAGTGCTGCTTTTTTTATTGTGGCAGGGTGTATTCTGCCTGATACAAAAATAGTGATTAAGAATGTGGGTTTGAATCCGACCCGGAGCGGTGTATTGGATATATTGAAGAAAATGGGTGCGCGTATAGAAATCCAAAGTCCAAAGTCAAAAATCCAAAATAAAGAACCGATTGGTAATATAATTGTACAAACAAGCATACTTAGAGGTATTAGAATCTCTCCTGGAGAAGTTGTAAGGGCAATAGATGAGATACCTATAATAATGGTCGCCGCATGTTTTGCTAAGGGAGAGACTGTTATTGAAGGTGTAGGTGAATTGCGTGTAAAAGAAACTGACCGTGTTAAATCAATGGTGACAAATTTGCGTAAGATGGGCGCAGATGTTAAAGTGGAAGGTGATAGTTTAAAAGTTAAAGGTGGTAAAGAGTTGCATGGCGCGAGAGTTTCGAGTTATGGTGACCATCGGACTGCTATGAGTATGCTGGTCGCAGGTCTTTTAGTTAAAGATAACCTTAGAGTAACAGGACTTAGCTGTATAAAGAAGTCTTTCCCTGGTTTTGAAAAAATGTTTTCTAAATTACAGTTGTCATTCCCACGAAAGCGGGGATCTAAAAAATAGTCATAGGGTTTTATGGATTCCCGCGTTCGCGGGAATGACAAAAGGAAGTAGTTTGCAATTTAAATGTTATAAAATAGTGAAATGTCCGGTTTATTAACAAATGAAATGTCCGCTTTCAAAGCGGGATATGGTAATATGCGTAGCTTAACTATGGAGGTTAGTTATGCAGGTATATTATCCAGAATCCGCACTGGAGCGGGCAAT
>JAHJHC010000067.1 GCA_018824145.1 Candidatus Omnitrophota bacterium
ATTTTGAACGAAATAACTAAGCAGAAAAAGTTAGACCAGATGAAATCAAACTTTGTAGGCACTGTTACTCATGAATTACGCACGCCTCTTATAGCTACTCAAAAGGCGATATCTATGCTGATCGATAAAGAGACAGAAAAAGAAGTCACCCCAGAGATGCAAAAGCAATTTCTTTCCATAGCCGACCGTAATTTAAAAAGGTTGGGTGTTTTGATTGATGACCTTCTTGATCTTTCCAAACTTGAAGCGGGGAAGATGACACTTAAGCGCGAACCGGCTGCTATCGAAGAAATTGTCGACGAATCTATTGGAAATTTAGACGCATGGGCGAGAGCAAAGTCTATTAAAATTGAAAAAAGGGCTCAGCAAAATATACCTAAGGTCAAGATGGATTCTAATAGAATAATCCAAGTTTTGAATAATTTGATAGGTAATGCCATTAAATTTACTCCTCAAAACGGCACTATCACTATCGAGGCGGGATTAGAAAAAGGGGGCAAGGAGATTAGGATTAGCGTAGAGGATACGGGCATTGGAATAGAAAAAGAAAATCTTCCCAGGGTTTTTGACAAGTTTTACCATACGACAGAGAGGATCTCTACTGATATTAGCGGCACAGGCCTAGGGCTCTCGATTGCAAAAGAGATCGTAGAATTGCATGGAGGGAGGATATGGGTTGAGAGTGAAAAGGATAGTGGGGCACGTTTTGCTTTTACGCTTAAGCCCGCTTGATTCCGCAAGTATTTTTTAATTGACTTATTTCTGAGGTAAGAGTAATATACTTTAAAATGGCTTATGACTCCTACTATTAAAGAGTAGGAGTTTTGCTTTTATAGGAGCAGTTGATGTTTGAACATCTGGCATATATTTTTACTAAAATATCTATTCCCCATTTGAACGTATTGTTTCTACTGGGACTTGCGTTATTTGGCGGAACTGTAGGCGGACGTTTATTCCAGAAGCTTCGTATTCCCCAAGTAGTAGGTTATATTGCCATAGGGGTTGTAATCGGCGAATCGGGTTTAAAGATTGTAGACCATGATATAATCCTGTCACTGCAGCCTTTAAGTTACTTCGCATTAGGATTGATTGGTTTTATGATCGGCGGAGAACTGAAAAAAGAGATTATAGCTAAATATGGAAAACAATTCTTAAATATTTTATTGTATGAAGGCCTTACTGCTTTTTTAGTCGTGTCAGTCCTTGTAGGTGTTGTCGGCACTTTTTTATTCGGTAATTGGCGGATTTCATGGGCCCTTGGTTTACTACTGGGGGCTATAGCTTCGGCTACGGCTCCTGCGGCTACCACAGAGGTGCTTCGTGAATATAAAACTCGTGGTCCTTTGACTAGGACAGTATTGGGTATTGTAGCATTAGATGACGGATTGGCCCTTATTTTATTTGCTATAGCAGCTAGTATTGCAGGTAGTTTGATCGGTAATGGCCATAATGGGATACTTAGAAGCTTTATATACCCTTTATATGAGATTTTCGGATCTATAATTATAGGTATTTCAGGAGGGTTTGTCCTTTCCATGCTTCTTAAGAAGTATTCAGAGGAAGAGAGGTTGCTTGCCTTTTCAATCGGGACAGTGCTTCTTATATCAGGGCTTGCCATTGCGATAAATGTTGACATGTTGTTAGCAGCTATGTCATTGGGAGTTATTGTTACGAATTTTACTCCGCGGAAAAGCAGAGATATATTTAAAGTAGTAGGAGGTTTTAGCCCGCCTATTTATGTCCTGTTTTTTGTGCTTGTAGGAGCAAAGCTGGACATAAGATATATGACATTGCCGATAGTGCTGCTTGGATGTGTTTATCTTATAGGTAGGACCAGCGGTAAGACAATAGGCGCAAGGTTGGGTGCACGCATTTCAAAGGTGCCTAAATCAGTTCAAAAATATCTTCCGTTATGTCTTTTGAGTCAGGCCGGAGTTGCCATAGGCCTATCTATTTTAGCTAGTCATTATTTTCCGGGTGAAATCGGTAATGCAATAGTCATTATTATTACTGCTACTGCCTTTATCCTTGAACTTATTGGACCTACATTTGTCAAGATAGCCATGACAAAAGCAGGGGAGGTCGGCCTGAATATCACAGAAGATGATATCATTCAGAGTAAGAAGGCAGATGATTTCATGGATAAAAATCCGCCCCTTATATATGAAAATATGCAGATAACAGATATTTTGAGGATATTCAGTGAAAATGATAACCTGTATTATCCGCTTATCAATAGGAATAAGGAATTACAGGGCATAATAACCGTAGAAGGTATAAAACAGACATTTTTAGAAACAGATATAGGAGGTCTTATTTTAGCGCATGACTTGATGCAGCCGGTTGTAGCTAAGATATCCAAGGATGTTTCATTATTTGACGTTAGGAAAATTTTAAACAATTATAACCTTGATTGTTTACCCGTAGTTGATGAAAAAAATAGGATAGAGGGATTCATAGAAAGGAAGAGTCTCAATAGATTTATATCCACGAAGATTATAGAATTGCAGAGACAAGCTGATTCTCTTGAATTGGCAATATAGGGAAGCTATCTAAAGTTACCATATTTTACCTATTATAATGGAAGGCCCGTATACTTTATTATCGACGTCCCTTATGATATCTAGGTCGTCGTAAGTATAGCCTGGTTGGACGCCGGATTCTTTAAGTTTATCCTGATTGTATTCTGTATAGCTATAACCTGCTCCTATAAACCAATCTGTATTAAAATGATAGCGTATGTCTAAATCCAGATTTAAAGCATAACCGAGATGGCTTGAATATTGTGAAAATGCATAATCGCGTAAATTCCACCATCCGTGTGCCTTTGTTTTAATACATGCGTATGAGAAATTCATTCTGGCAGAGAGTTTTTTATTCCCTGCTCCAAATCTTAGGCCTAGTCTTGGCCCACGATATGTAACCTTATAGGGAGAATCTAGACCATAATATAGAGGAAGCCCTACTGCTTCCCATAATGTATCATCTACTACCCTGGAATATTCTATAGTAGGATCTTGCATTATATAACGGCCTTTTTGCTGTTGGTATCCGCCAAAGATATCTAGTGAAATGTGATCTACTTCTAAAAGACTGCGGGATCCTTCAGTTGTCGTAGCATCCTTAAGATCAAGCACCCGCCAGTAAAGATTGATATCGAAAGATTCTAGACTGGGTTTACAGTCTTGTTTTGTTATCTGATAATCTATATATTTTACTTCCGAATTATGTATGCCCCAGAAATTCCAATCTTCATCCGAACAGGTTGTTTTGCTAAAATTACTGCTCCCGTATTTCCCGCCAATAGAAAACTTAGGATGGAATCTTACTTCTCCTCTTAAGTTAAACATGTAATCAAATATGTCGCTTTCTATGGGATATGTTAATTTTGAGAGTATTTGCTCATTATCTTGTATTACTTTGAAAGTTTGCTCTCCACTAACCATCTGATATTCCATGGAGAGAGCTGTTTCTATATTACGCAAAGTCTTTTTTACAGACTCATCTTTTTTATTTTGACTCTCAGCTAGATTAAACTCAATTCTTCCGGATTTCTCTAATCCTGATTGCTCATGCTCATTAAAATACCTCTTTTCTGCTATTATTGTTGATTCCAGTTCTCTTTTATCAATTAATCCCAGTCTTTCAAGTCTTTCTCTAGCTTCTTCTATCCAGAAATCGTCTTCTTTCCCCAGTCTATATATTTTCATCCAATAAAAAGCAGCTATTTTTAATGCGCCTTTTCTTTCGTAGAGTAAGGCTAAATTTATATAACTTTGTTCATGTTTAGGATCTATAGATATTATTTTCTTATACCATACAATTGCAGCCTCGATATCGCCTTTCGCTTCAGCATCGTAGGCCTTCTTTAGATAAGGCGTTATGTTTTCACCCATAATACTTGCGTACGCATATTGAATGGGCATAAAAACGACTGGAATCAAAAATATAAATATAATTATGATTTTGATTATAATATACTTTGTCATATCACCACCTATATATAGCAAATAATAAATATACCATATAATTGTCAAAATACAAGATTATGCTTGGGATTTGTTGCTTTTGGATGTATAATTTAATAAAGACAGGATTGAGGTGTATATATGCTTGATTTATCCAGAAAAAGGTACAGGTTGAGAATAATAGTTCCAGCTTACCCGGCATTTAATATCTATTCCTATATTGCCAAGACGACAACAGCTTTGGGGCCGGTGTGTGTGGCAAGTGCAGTGAATGAGATGGAAAGATGGGATGTTGAAGTTATTGACGAGAATAATCTTCGCAGGTACGGACCCAGAGGCTCCTCGGGCGGAGCTGACCATGAGTTTTTACAAGACCTTAGGCCTGCGGATGTTATCGGATTTTATGGCGGATTGACAAGCACTATACCCCGGCTCTATAAATTAGCCCAGTTTTATAAGCTTAAGGGGATTACAACTATTGCAGGTGGGCAGCACTTTATCGGAGATAATATATCTGAGGCTTTGAATTCTGGTATAGATTATGTGGTTATCGGCGAAGGAGAGGAGACCATAAAAGAGCTTTTATGGTCTCTCGAAGGCAAGCTGGATATAAGTAATGTGAAAGGTATTGCTTATCTAAATAAAGAGGAGATTGTTTATACTCCAAAGAGAGAGCCTCTGACTGATTTTGATAAGTTGCCTTTACCGGATTTTTCCTTGACGAGGTATGCTAAACTCAAGCTTTATCCTGTTGAGAGGATACGAGGGTGCGGTATGGATTGCGAGTTCTGTACTGTTAAAGGTAGGCCGAGATACGCCTCTCCGGAGCGATTGCTGGAACGTATCAGCTTTCTTTTGGAGACCAAGGATGCCAGACACTTTTTTATCGTAGACGATCTTTTCGGACAGCAGCGAGATGAGACCATAAGATTCTGTAATATGCTCAGGGATTATCAGAAAAATATAGACAGGAGATTGGATTTGACCGTTCAGATAAGACTGGATAAAGCTAAGGATTTAGAGCTTCTTACTGCTATGCGCGAGGCTGGCATTAACGCAGTTGCCATTGGATTTGAGTCACCCATTGAAGAGGAATTAAAGGCTATGAACAAGCGTTTAAGGCCTGAAGATATGATATCTTTAGCAGGGATATTTCATAAATCCGGATTTTTAGTGCATGGCATGTTTATTTTTGGCTATCCCATGAAAGAAGGGGTGGATTTCAAAATGGCTGCAAAGGAACGAATAAGGCATATCAAGGATTTCATCAAGAGAGCTAAGATTGATACTATACAGGTGCTGTTGCCTGTACCCCTATCAGGGACAGAGTTGAGTCACAGACTCAAAAGTCAAAATAGGGTTTATTCGACTCATGATGTGGGTTGGGAGTATTATGACGGTAACTTCCCTCTATTTGAGCCTGACGAGCCTATGACTGCTGAAGAGATGCAGTCGTCTATTAAAAAGATTATGGGCAGGTTTTATCACTTTAAGTATATGTTTATGATATGCCTGAATATATTTTCTTTTCCTGCTTTGATCTTCTTTTTACATAATATTGAATTGGGATGGAGGAAGTGGTATAGGTACTGGCATAATCACTTGATTCGTTTTGGCGGATGGATTACTATGAGGGCGTGGTCTTCGGCATTTAAAAAAGATAAATTCTCACAAAAATTGAAAAAGGCAAAAACGCGTCTGAAATTTTTAGATTAATTTAGTTGACATATCGTACGGGCTGTTATATAATATATACAGTTTTAGTAGTAAATAAGTGAGTAGGAGTCTTTAGGCCGTAAGGCAAAAAAAGAATTCGCCTTGCGGTTTTTTTTATTTTTCTGCCGTTATTTACTATAATCTTATAAGGAAGGAGGTAGTGGATAATGGCAAGAGGAACAGTAAAATGGTTCAATGACCAAAAAGGTTTTGGGTTTATTACACCTGAATCAGGACCCGATGTGTTTGTACATCATACTGCAATTCAGAGCGATGGTTTTAAGACTTTAGCGGAAGGGCAGCAAGTTGAGTTTGAAATCACAAAAGGCCCTAAAGGCAACCAAGCTCAAAATGTAGTAAAGTTATAACCTAAAAATGGATAAGGCCTGCTATTTAATATGCAGGCCTTATCTGTCAATTCATTCATCAAAATCCAACCTATAATAGTTTTACTTACCAGAAAAAGCGTACCAAGATTTTATTGACATTGTCTAATTAGTAATTATAATGTTATTTAAAACGGGGAGGTCATGACGACCTGAGAGTTCCGCGAGGAAGCGGATGACCCGATGAACCTGATCTGGATAATGCCAGCGTAGGGAGAATATGCAATGATGAAGTTATACCCTTATGCTATGGTGGCGTAAGGGTTTTTTTATTAAAAGGAGGGAGATATGTTTCACAGCGTAAGTGAGGCAAAGATTTCTAAGGCGATCTTAAAAGAATTTGCTGGCTGGCTTGAAGATTATATTACATCGGATGTGATAATAGTCGGAGGGGGACCAAGTGGGCTTACAGCAGCGAGGGATTTAGCTATCGAAGGGTTTAAGACCTTGGTTATCGAGGCAAATAATTATTTAGGGGGTGGTTTTTGGATTGGCGGATATTTAATGAATACATTGACCTTCCGCGCACCGGCAGATGAAATACTGGATGAATTAAAAATTCCTTATAAAGAGGTTGAACCAGGGCTATTTACAGCAGATGGCCCAAGTGCATGTTCAAAACTTATCTCTAAGGCATGTGATGCAGGCGTGAAGATTTTAAACATGACAAAATTTGATGATGTGGTTTTGAGAAACAATAAAGTAGAAGGCACTGTTATAAACTGGACGCCAGTGTCAGCTCTTCCCAGACAGATTACATGTGTAGATCCTATTTCTTTAGAGGCAAAAATAGTAATTGATGCTACTGGCCATGATGCGCATGTTTGTAAAAGTTTGGAAAAAAGAGATATTATAAAGCTGAAGGGCTTCGGACCTATGGATGTCAGTAAATCTGAAGACCTGGTCGTAGAGAAAACCGGCGAGATCTATGAGGGGCTACTTGTATGTGGAATGGCAGTATCCACTGCCTATGGCATACCACGCATGGGACCGACATTCGGCGGAATGCTATTTTCAGGTAAAAAAGTAGCTAGGCTTGCAAAGGAGAAAATCCTTAGTGTAACTAAAGAATCTTTAGAACCAATAGGGATTAATAGATAAAGTTAGAAAGGTAATAAACATAGCCTCTCGTTCATGAAAACAGTTTGTTTTTGGTTTCCTCTTGTGATAACATAATAACAAAGATAACTCATAGAAGTTCTTGCCACTCTTGATATGAAGAAAATAGCAGGTTTATTTATAATATTTTGCTTTATTTTTGGGTCGACTATTTGTTTTGGCGAGAAAAATAGCCGTGAATTCGAATTTGCCAGGGATTATATTGAAACCTTACGCTTCCTGAAAATGTCTGTTGAGCGACACAGAGAATCAGATCCTGACAACGCTAACTATCAGAACGATGTAGATATGGCATTGACTTTCATGAAGAATTTTAGGTTAGATAATAATGATTTACAAATGGCAAAAAGTCTATTAGACAAATACGTGAATTCACAAAATAAACTTATCGAAGAAACAGCCGTGTCTATATTGAATGCATATGATAAGTTAATCGGAATAAACACCAGAATTCTAAAATTATACGAAAAATTATATAGCCCTGAAATGGTAAACAATCCAGATAAAGTTGATCAAGGTTTATTTATGAGCGAGGCTAGTGATTTAGTGGCTGAAAGAGAACATACAGAAAAACTGTTATTAGAAGCCAATATTTTAGTTACTATCGCATTGGTTAGTGACATGCCTGATGAGGATGGATTTTTGAGTTATCTTGCAATTAACTCAAAAGAAAGGGAAGAGCTTATAGGTCTGATTGATGAAATATTCGGCAGCGAGGTCAGGGATGGAAAAACGGGTCCAGGGTTAACTTATCCAGACTCTTGTGGCGCAGCTATACGGCAAGTTCTTGCTGGTAACTCTAGCAGTACGGATGGAAGATAAATAGAAATCAGGAAATCTGTTTTATTGGGATTGACTTATTCCTGATGAGTGAGTAAACTGTTAGTAAAGTAGGCCTTAAGAGAAGACCGGAGTAGTACGGATAGGATAGGTGAGGCGAGATGGAAGATGAAAAGATTCTGAAAATACGGATTGAACGTTATCAGCAGAGGATTTTTTCGTTGGCGCTGTATCTAATAGGAGGTAATCAGGATAATGCCTATGATATTACAGCATCAAGTTTTGTTGAAGTGATTCGAAAAATGCATTCCCTTGAAAAAGAGGATATTTTTTTTACTGCGGTTTCAGCCGTAGTGGTTAGAAAAAGCAGGGATGTAAAAGTAATGCCTTCTTTTTCTGAATCTGACTTTGCAGAACTTCCGTTTGCGAGGCGAAAAGCCCTGTTCCTGGTAAGAAGGGCCCTGCAATCGCTTCCTTTTGATACCAGGGCTATACTGCTTTTGCGCGACCAACTCCATCTCCTGCATAAGGATATAGCTGTCATTCTTCATGCCTCTGAAGATAATGCGCGATCTCAGACAACCCAGGCGCGGATACTTCTTAGAGATAAAATCAAGGAGGTATTAAGCAGTGGCGGATAATATCACGATGACCTGTGACGATATCAAGAAAAAGTTGAAACGCTTCCTGGAAGATTTACTGGTAGATGAGGAATATCAGGCCTTTCTTAAGCATCTTGAAGACTGCCCCAGGTGTAAGACATATGTGACTTCAGTCGACTCCTTCTCGAACCAAGTATGGAAGTTAGCTGAAGTAAAAGTTCCGTCAGATTTAAGTTCAACAATACTTTTTAAACTTACGCAACCCGAAGAAAAAGATCAAAAACCTAAACTTAGCATGTCAAAGAAGGTGGCTATCGGAGCCTTGGTTGTAATTCTTGCATCATCAGCGTTTTTCTTTGGCAATAAATATCTTAAGAATCGCAACCGTTCCCAGGAAGTAGATGATAGCCCCATTGTTACAATGCAACAGGTTAGGAAGGAGAAATCTCCGGAAGATCGTGAAGCAGAGAGGCTCCTTAGAGAGTTAGAAGGGATTGCTACAAGGCTAGGGGTGCCGGAGGATAAAGAACCTGTTAAGAAGGATTCCGAAGAACTTACCGCAGTTGAAGAAGAATCGATAGACTCAAGGGATTTTTTAAATAAAACCGAACCCCACAAAGATTCAACATCGACCGCTACAAAAGTTAATGAAGGATCTAAAACCGCTACGGGTTCTTCAAATAAGACCGAAGATGCTCTTATTGTACCTAAACCGCTTCATTGGCATTTTGTATATACTCAAGAAAAAGGCAAAACAGAGACAGATGCACAGCAAAATTTCAGTGAAAATCTACGTGAACAGGCTGAACGGGAATCAGATCTTTTAGATGTGCTCAATCCTTTGGGGATTATACTGGATTATCAAAATAACGACCTCTTTACTTTTATAGCTACAGGAGAAAAAGTCGAGCGTATACTTGAAAAGATCCTGCTTAGTTCCGGAAGTACGTTTTCTTTTCGTGATTATACTTCCGGAGTAATTACTATTATGGATGAAGAGCATGATGTTTCTATCTATCTTGAAAAAAAGGGGTCTTCTGCCTTACACTGGCATATTAGTTTAACTTCATCTCGTCAGAAGTCTCAACTGTTGGATATAATTCGGGAAAAAGGGGGGATGATAGATGAGGAGTTTGAAGACGGATTCATCTTCTTCATGCAGAGGCCGGAGATCAAGAAGTTGAAAACTCGAATTATGGCTATGAGAGTCAGTTTGCTTGAATTCGGTGATACTGGGGATGAAGAAAGCCAGTTAAGTAGCGGCCTGGTAGAGATTTCAGTTTGTTTTACAAAGCGATGAGGAGTTTTTATGTCGAAAATCCTGGTTGTCGACGATGAAATGAGCATGAGGGAACTTGTCCGTACTACACTCAGCATGAAAGGGTATGAAGTTACTACAGTGCCAAGTGCCAGTCAGGCACTTACGATTATTTTTCAAGAGGTGTTTGACCTGATACTTCTGGATATTAATTTGGGCAATGAATCAGGCATCTCTATTTTGAAAAAGATAAGAGAGACCCAGAAGAATCTCCCTATAGTAATCTATTCTGGGACACTTACAGCTGAACTCGAGAAAGAGGCAATGGCTGCGGGAGCTAACGAGGTCTTAAGAAAAGATATCGGTATCCCACAAATCGCAGAACAGATAGGTAAGATCATTAAAGCCAAAGACTCTATCTTTAAGGACCCATCAGCATCAGGGAAACAAGAAAAATCAATTCTGATCGTCGATGATGAGTCAAGCATCCGCCGTGTCCTGAGCGAATTTTTTAAGACCAAGGACTACAAGATATTTGAGGCGGAAAACGGTGAAAAGGCACTTGAAGTGGCCCGTTCCGAGAAATTCCCAGTGGTTTTACTGGATATTGACATGCCTGTGATGAATGGCATAGCTACACTGCCGAAACTTTTAGAAATCAATCCCAAGCTCGGAGTGGTAATGGTTACCGGAAACCAGGAGGATGAAAACGTCAAAAAAGCAATGGAGTTAGGGGCCTGCGGTTATATTTTAAAACCCTTTGATTTTTTATATCTCGAACTCGTAGTAATGTCCAAGCTTGCGATTGCAGAAGCTAGTTAAATAAGATGTGAATTTTACAAGGCCTAAATAATCCACTATCGGTCATTTCAGAACGTTTTAATAAAAAATAACGATTTTTATGTCTAAGTTAAGAATACCGGACGTGCGCAAGCAATTTCCATTACTGAAGGAATATATCTATTTTGATAATAGCGCTACCAGTTTGACTCCGAAGGTAGTCATAGATAGTATGAATGACTATTATCTGGGATACTGCGCAAATGTCGAAAGAGGCGCGTACCGTCTTGCCCAGAGAGCGACTCAAGAATACGATCTTGCCCGAGAAAAGATAGCTAAATACTTGGTTAATTGCCAGCCCCAAGAGTTAATCTTTACAAGGAATTTCACTGAAGGGGCGAATATGGTTGCCTTTGCCTTACAAAATCCGCTTCTTGACCGCATAGATGAGGGTTTTGGATACGCCTCACCATTAATAGACAATGGAAAGAATGCTAATATTGTAGCAACTGCCATAGAGCATCATTCAAACCTTATGCCGTGGATTAGGCTATCTAAGGCCCTAGGGGTCGAATTTAGGACTGTTAGCCCTACTGAGGAGGGATTGCTTACACCTGAGGCCTTTAATTCAAAGGTCGATAAAAACACGATATTTGTGGCCTTTCAGCATGTCTCTAATTCAATAGGCACCCTACACCCAGCTAAGCAGATAATCGATACTATCAAACAAATCAATTCCAAGGCACTTATATTTGTCGATGGTGCCCAGACAGTTGGCCATATGCCTGTGGATTTCAATTATTTAGGATGCGATTTTTATGCATTTTCCGGACACAAAGGTCCTCTGGGTCCTAAAGGTACAGGGGGCTTAGTTGTAAGGAAGGGGCTTCTTGAGCGTTTTCATCCGTTTCATCTGGGAGGAGGGACTATTTTGGATGTAACCTTGGAAGACTATAAGCTCAAAAATGACCACAGGCAGTTTGATGGGGGGACACCTTATATCCCTGGGCTGATCGGTCTAGGGACTGCGGCTGAATTTTTAGAAGAGAAAATAGGGATTAATAGAATAAGAGAGCATGAATTGTCTTTATCCGAGAGGCTTTTACGAGGGCTTCAGGCTATTGATAATATAGAGATCTACGGACCCAAAGGATTAGAGCAAAGGAGTGGCATTGTAAGTTTTAATATCAAAGGATGGCTTTCTCATGATGTAAGCCTGACTTTAGATGAGAAGTGGAATATATTGACCCGTGCCGGACATCACTGTTGCATACCGACAATGCGGTTTTTAAATATCTTAGATGATTATGGAGGCAATGTCAGGATAAGCCTTCATTTATATAATACAGAAGAGGAGATAGATACAGCCCTTACTGCTCTAAGGAAACTTGCTGGCTGAGAGTTATGTTGCGTATCCTATCCAAGATAGAGGCAGAGGATTTCATAATAGATTTATTGAAGAGATGCGGGAAACTCTTTACCCGTCAGGTTGAATTAGAGGCCTTGGACAAGGATTTACAATGTCCGGATTCTACAAGCAGAACCTTGAACAGTCTGCGCATAGAGGGCAAGATTAAGGGCGAATTCTCTCTGAAAGATAAGGGTTGGCTATGGTGGAACGCTTAACTAAAACGTGGCATTTTTATTTTATATGTGTCGGAATTATGTTAAGTGTAGCTGCAGCATCTAATGCTGCTGAATCTCTTGAGGAAAAGAGCGCCCAGTTTTTTATAAAATTAGATGAAAACGGAGTATGTAATACTCCAAAAGAGGCAGTTGTCTTTACCCTGGATTCCTATGGTTTGATTGATAAAAGTTTCGAGGGTTTAAAAAAGGTTAGTATTTTCGTAAAAGAAATAGGCGGTAAGAAACTTAATAGCTTTAAGGAACTACCTGGAGAGTTGGAATTCCAAAAAGGCAGGGCCTCTTTTTTTATCGAAGATTCCGAGCCGGAGACGTTGGAATTAGACATTATCGAGGGGAAAAACAGGAGTCCATTTCCTGCCAGTATAACCTTCAAAGAAAAATCTCCTCCTGAACGACTGGAGATAAAGTTGGCATCCCGAGGCAATATCAATGAGCCACAAAAAGGGGCTCTTTTGGCCTTAGATAAAGACGGCGATATTACTATTGATTATAGCCAAAAGGGATTGAATATTGCAGTAAAAGAATTAGGCCGGGTAGATAAAAGTTTTACATTAGATCCTGGCTCATTGGATATATACGAAGGGAAGGCAAGTTTTTCGATTACAAATTCCGAGGAGGATGAAGAGCTTCTTATACAACTAAGCGATCCTAAAGGCCGCTTTAAGCCTATAGAGGCAAGGATAACATTCTCTGTTTCCGATAAAGAACCTCCGGAGATCATAGATTTAAAGATGGAGACATTGGCATTTGTAGAGCTTACTTTTTCAGAAGAGCTCGACGATGGCTCAGCAACTGATCCTAATAATTATGAAGTAGTATGTTCTGAGCGGCAACGTCCGCGCAGTGTAGAGTTCCATGGGGACAGGGTAATTTTGGAATTAGACGATCTTTTGCGTTCTCATGAAGAGATGTATGTAGAGGCCAGAAATCTAAAAGACTTATCTGGCAATGAGATGGAAAGAGGTGCCCGAAGTCCGGATTACGCAGTGCCCTATGTCCCGTTACGTTTGGATACTGATATATCCTCAAATCCTGCAGAAGTGGGGACAACGGTTACCATTACGATTGTAGCCCGGTGTACATCAGGCCGTATCCCGCAATTTATAAATGGGCAGTTTGAGGTCGAAGTTACAGAACAGACATCTGACGGAAGCTATGATTTATCCTCTTTGAATATTCAAATGACAAGGGGTGAAGGTAAATTCACGGTCTCAAATTCTTCGCCTGAGACTCTGACGATTATAGTCAGTGATTCTGACGGAGAGGTAGATTCAACGACCCTAGAGTTGAAATTTATTTAACATTGAGTGCAATAGTAAAATCCGCAGAAAGATTTCGGCGAGGTAAAAATGAAAAAACAAAATAGTGCTTGTCTTGAAGTAAGCCGTACAAGAACTTTTAAGCGCCATAAAAAGACATGCTGTGTAGAAACATGGGAAAGCATACCCGTATATCCTTAAATAAAGTCTAACAGATAATCTAGGAGAGGTATTAGTTCGAGTCCTGCCCGGGGGGAGGACGTTCACCAAAAGTATAAAAGTATTGACAGAAAGAGAGAGATTTTTTAGAATGGGGACATGCCAAGACAGCCAAGAATAGATTATCCGGGGATTTTGCACCATGTAATAGGGCGGGGGATAGAAAAAAGGAAGATATTTAAAGGAATATCGGAAAAAGAATCATTTCTTTCCCGCCTATCAGAATTGCTAAAAAAAGCAGCATAGAATGTTATGCATGGTGCGTGATGGATAATCATTTTAATTTGGGGATTACCCAAGAAGATGCCAACATTGCAAAAAAAGTAGGCGCATGTTTGAAGAGAACAACCTAAAGGCAAAGCTTCTTCTATAAAATTATATTTTTATGAACGTCGTCAACTAACATACAATCCGGAGTTACCAACAAGGAGGTAACATGTCGGTAAAAATCGGTTCTGTTGATCTCGGTGAAGAATATCGCGGTGGTGTATGGGATTTAACAACATATGTCATGCCCGGTTTGTTTTTGGTTCTCGCGGCCTTTATTACCTTTGGTTTACATGAGAATGATTTTTTAAAGCAGTTATTTAGTGTACATGCGGTTTATTTTACAGTGATATTTCTGTTTGTGTCCTTTATAACAGGACATCTGGTTGAAATGGTGGGTAGGTTTTGTGGAGATACTTTGGATAAATCAGCTATTATCCGTGAGGTTCTTAGCGAGAAAGAGCCGGTGGAACCAGAGGCACAAAAGCTAGGGTATACTAAAGATATTGCCTCTTTATTCAGAGAGCCGATTGTAAAATATCTGCTTAACGGGGAATCTACAATAATCGAGAAATCTCCCAATGAGGTCTATTACTTTTGTGTACAATTCCTCAGGCATTACGCGCCTGATCTCTATAGCATGTATGCTTCACGCCAATACTGGATATCTGAGATGAGGTTACGCATGGGGTACGTGTTTTTTCTTATTGCCGCATTGCAGATTCTAGGCATATTTATTCCATCAGCTTCCGCTTCGCTGTATGTCGCTGTATCGTTTATCCTTTTGGGAGCGTTATTTGTCTATAGAAGTAAAAGCGCAAGAAAGTTTTTAGTCATGGGAATCCTGCGCGCATTTTACATCGTAACGAATCCACAGCTTAAGGAATTCCAAGAGAACTAGGGGACAGTCCCCTTCGGCTTCCCGTAGCTATCCCCACATAAACAATTACAAAAAAGTTCGGATTTTTAGAGGTGTCGGGGAGGAGATAATTATCACAACTCATTTATTTACAAATAGTCATATAAAAGTTAGAAATTCTAACTTAACATACTTTCTTACTTATGGTATCCTTCTATTGGATGTGAAAAGCGATGGTTATAACTCGTCTTAAGGCAAAAAATCAAATTACTCTTCCTAAGTCTGTTGTCGAGAGATTACATTTTAAAGAAAATGAGCTTTTTCAAGTCAACATTGAGAAAAGTTATATTAAACTTATCCCTATAGAAGTAAAGCCGAAATACACAGCGAAAGAGTTAGCAAGGATTGATAAAATTGTGAAGAAAGAAAAGAAAAAAGCGAAGAAATTCAAAACTGGTTCAGGATTTTCTAATTATATTGATGGGATTAAGTAATATGTGAATAATTAAAATCCTTCCTTCATTTATATTGTCGTCGTTTCTGGTCGATTTAGTGGTAAAGGAAAATAAAATAGTAAAGTAGAGTATTGAAATTCGGTGAAATTCGTGAAATTTGAAATTCGTGAAATTCGGGACACATCCCAATTTTTTTAAGTTTTCTAAAATTAGGATGTGTCCCGAATTAAACGAATTAAAAATGGGTCTTGTGCTTAGTATGAGATGGTTTTGGACTACTAGGGCTAAAGATGCGACTTCCAATTTTTAAAACAGTCAGAATTTTATACTTGAGCTTTTTCCTGGTAACAATTTTATTCTGCCATAACTGTTTTGCAGACTTCAGGTTTGGCGTTGTAGGAGACAGTAGAGGTGAGAGTAAAGATGAAGCTATAAATGAAGAGACTCTGCGGATAATTTTCAAACAACTGAAATCCGAAAAAGTTGAATTTGTTGTTTTTGTAGGAGATATGGTTTATAAGTCTGAAAATAGCAATAAAAGTTTAGAGCGATGGAAGGAAATCGTATAGGAATATGGAATGTATATTGTTGCAGGTAATCATGAAATGAAATCTGACAAGTCAGGAAATATAATAAGAGGCACTTTTAAAATACCTGAAAATGGAAATGGACTTAAACTGTTTCATCCTTTTGATTGGGGCGAGAATACCCACTTCGTAGTTATAGACACTAATGAATATAATAATTCTTATAAGCTCGGTGAGACACAGTTGGAATGGTTGAAAAAGGATTTGAAGAATACCGGGCAAAAAATAGTATTTGTTTTCGGACACGAACCAGCTTTTTCATATAAGTGTCATATAGGAGAGTCGCTGGATAAATATCCTGCCGAGAGAGATGTTTTATGGGATATATTTAAGGAGCATGGTATAGATGCTTATTTTTGTGGCCATGAGCATCTATATAATATGTCTATTCGTGAAGGTATTTGTCAGATTATAACTGGAGGTGCAGGTGCTCCTTTGCGCGTCACTCCTCAAGAAGGCGGTTATTATCATTTTATTATTATTGATGTAAAAGATAGTGGCAAGTGCGAGGTAACTGTCAAAGATATTGAAGGCCTGGTAAAAGATAATTTTACCATTAAAAATAAACCTTGAGGCGCTGGAGAACGGTTTAGCTATTCCTTGCGAAGTAAGAGACTGCCTTCAAATCTGTACGGATTTTCTTGAGGGTCAATCAGGTTGGAATCAATCCATTTTTTCAAAAACATACTGTAGCTACTAACTATCTCTTTTTCGGGCCGGCCGCGCATCCTGTCTAATTCTTTTCCATTATTGAACATAATTAATGTGGGCAGCACGTTCACGTCATGATTTTCCATGAGAAGCCCCCATCGCGCCTTACCTTCCGGAGTTTCAAAATCTTTGTATTCGTCTCCCAACAAAAAACGACAGAATTTTACTTCTTTAGAATATTCTTTTTCGATATCTTTATATACGGGGAGAAATGCCCCTGAATAAGGACACCAGTTGGCATAAAAGAATACGATCAGAGGTTCGGTGAATTCAAGCACCTCAGATTTATAATTGTCGTTTGTAAGTTCTATGTGAGTCTCTGGAAATCCTGATTTAACAACTGTTATACTCAACAACATTAGAAATAACCAAATAAGTACTTTAGTCTTTAACATCTTTAAACTCCTCCTTTAGGTTTAATACCTCATACATCATGACTGGTTTTTCTTTACCTTTTACCTTGACTGAATCCAACTGTTTCACTTCAACCATATCTTTTACATATGCGTAGGTAAATTCGCTGATTATGAGGTGATTATTATAATTCCGGGTCAATGCCTCGATCCTTGCGCCTAGATTTACTGCGTCGCCTATAACAGTATAATCCATCCTCTCGGTTGAGCCTATATTTCCCACCAACATCGGCCCTGTGTTTATTCCTATCCCGATATCGAGGGATTCCTTGCCTTCGGTTTTCCATTTTTCCTGCAGCTCTTTTAATCTTTTAAGCATATCCAGGGCAGTAGCCACTGCTCTTTGGGCATGGTCAGTTTCAACACTGGCAGCCGGGGCGCCGAAAATAGCCATAATCTCATCACCTACATATTTATCCAATGTCCCATTATGTTTCAGGATGACCTTTGTCATCTCGTCTAGATATTCGTTCAGGATTGCGACTACCTCTTCCGGCTGGTATTTTTCAGAATAGGTGGTAAAGCTGCGGATATCTGAAAAGAGCACGGTTAATTCTTTTCTCTCCCCGCCTAATTTTAACTTGGAAGGGTCTTTTAATATTTCCTCCATTACATTCTTGGAGACATAATGTCCAAATGCATTCCTTATCCATCGCTTTTCTTTCTCTTCAGTGGCGAAGTTATAACTGACTATTCCTACATAACTTAAGATAACCGTAGACAAAGGACCCACCATATCTACTAGGAGCCCTTTTTCTTTAAAGAGAAATATACAAAGTAAAGAGTATAAACTGAGTATTAGGAAACTGGCTATGGCACTACCTACAGGAGAGAATAAGGCCGCACATATGCCGGTGAGTATAGCTATGATAAATATTATTGCTAAATTCATCCGGGAATCTGCCTCATACAGGTAATTGCCTTCTAATATAGTATTGAGGACATTGGCATGGGTGCCTACTGCCGGATAGTCTGGCTGTAAGGGGATAGGGGTGTAGTCGTGTGTCCCCGGAGCAGTTAAGCCGATAATACAGATCTTATCTTTTACTAGACTGCCCAGCTTATTATCGGCCTCCTCCAACTTATTTTTATCATCAACTAAGGTTTCTTTTAAATTTCCCGCCTCTATTTCTTCCGGAGATAATTTTAGATTTTCTTCCACATTTCTTTTTAACTGCCATAGCCTGTAGACCTCACTGCAAGAAAGATGCTCGAAAGAATCTTGCCATTTATCCGCCCAGTTTACGAAAAGCAAGCCTTTTTTATCGACGGGAATGCGTGTCCCCCTGATCTCTAAAAACTGGGGGGTGATTCGTAAATCTTCCTTGGGATTGATACCCCATTCATCAAGGATAAGTTTTAGTGCAATATGAGGATATATTTTATCCTTGTAGCGCACAAAAAGCGGGACCTTTCTTAATGTGCCGTCTTTATCTCCTATGGCATTCAAATATCCTGCACCCTTTGCTTCTTTGGCTAAAGGGAGTATGGGAGGGGAAAGTTTTATAGCCAGTAAGAAATCTTCTTTATCAGAATAGGGGATACCTATATTTTTTGAAAAAAGCTCTTCAAGTGTATATGATTGGTATTGTTCTTTAAGTAATTGTATATCTGCCGGTATAAATAATCCCAACTCCCAGACTGATTCCTTAAAGGAAATTCCCGGTGTTTTTTTGGAGGCCTCTTCCAACCGTTCTTTAAAAATCTGCCCTTTTACGTCATTATAATGGGCCCGTAAATCGGTTAAATCGCCTTCTCCCAGGGCTTGAGCCAGATCCTCTAGTCTCAACTCCAGGTTTTTGTTTAAGAGAATATAGATATTAGCTCTTTTCAGAAGCAGGATTGTCTCTTCAGGACTAAAAGGAGTATTTTTTAAGTGATGAGGGAGGTCTATGAATTTTCCTTCGGGATTTTTTTCAGCCCAGTCAATAAGTTGTTTTTTTAATCTTGAATAGGCGTCGTTTCTAATAATGTCTTTAGCCATATGGATTACTTCAAGATGATAGCCAAGATATACGTTCCCTGCGTTTTTAATCGCTTCTGCTAAGATCAGATCATTATCCTTTATAGTCTCATAGAATGTCTTTTGTATTGCCTCTCCCCAAAGTTCGATGCCTTCATTAATCTGGTCCAGGGAATCTCTGGCCTCAGACGGACTAACAGTCCCTTGGGTGAATGCCTCTTTTGTGTCTGCGATAAAGTCCTGGATGATTTTTTTGTTTTCCTTGAGCCCTAAGCCAATGCTTAATTTTTCTCTATCAACGACCAGTTGCGTAGGTTCGGTAAAGGTTACATCAAATAGGATAGCCTTTGCCTTCAATGCCTTAAGTGTATCTATAATATGAGCAAAGATATCCCGTGGCCAGGGCCAACGGCCCATATCTTCAATGGCTTCTTGATCCATCTCCACGAATAATATATCCTGTTTTTGAGGGATCGCTCGGCGCAGTTGGAATCTTAAATCAATGGTCTTTAACTCAAATGACTCATACAGATTGGAGAATAAAAGAGAAGATATGGTGATTATTGATGCAGCAAGGATAGCGATAGATATATGTGCTATATATTTTTTCTTTAATTTTAAAATCATGGCTCTCTACATGAATATTACCTTAGTCAGGCTGAAAAGGCAATATTTTTAAGGTATAATTGCGCTCACAGTTTCCTCTGAAGGATTGCTTTCATTACCCATCTTATCTACTGCACGTACATATATGGTGTAAGTATTGCCTGATTCCAGACTGTCTATGGTATACCTGGTATCCCTGATCAATTCTCTGTTATGCAATTGATCTTTGAACTCACCTGATAGAGAATAGTAGACATTATAGCCTTTCAGGTCTTCTTCCGAATTTTTATTCCATTCTATATCCGCACTATTTGTAGATGTAGCTGTTAGATATAGGCCGGTTGGCGAATCAGGATGTTCTCTGTCAGAGAAGACCATCTTGGCAATGTTCCCTGCATGGTCTTCAGACACAAGTTCGATCTTTAGATTGCGAGACAGTTTCACCTCTCCTTCAAACTTACCTTCAGCTGAAACAAAGAGCTCTTCATCATTAGCAAGAACGATTGAATTTTTTTCTGTAAGTCCCGAGATAGTCACATAACCAAGGTTGTCAATTTCTGCGTCAGTTACTTTTATCTCTGGTGTGATAGTATCCAATATCACTTCGGATTCTATTGTCTCTATGTTATTGTCTTTATCAGTAATTTGGATCTTGATCGGATTAGGCCCCTCTTTCAGGGAGATCTCTTGAGAAAATAGACTGTCTTTGACAGATGCTTCGATTTCATTTATTGAAATTATACTGCCTTGAGGGACTGTACCCTCTATTTTTAGAGTCTCCTTATTGGTAAATGGGGGGATATCGAAAAGCCTGGGAGCTGTAGCTGCACTCACACTGCCAGCAAGTTTGGTTTTACAATTATTAGCCAGATTATCCAGCCAGGCCTTTAATGTTTCATCTTTTGTCTTTACGTTTTTCTGTGCATTTAGAGATTTTTCATAATCGCCTTTTAAATAATATGACCATGCAATGCCAAGATGTGCCCCCGGGGCAAGGCTGTTTCTTGGATAGTCTTTGACGAATTTTTCATATGTAGCGATTGCATTATCATAATCTTTCTTTTCGAAATATTTGCTTGCCTGATCATAGAGGACCTGAGAAGGGGAGATGAATCTTTTCATAGGCGTCAGGCCTCCGGCACAGCTACAGAGGATCAGGCATAAGGTTATACTTACATATATGCGTTTCATCGACCCCTCCTATTTAAAATTTCTTTGTATATTTCAACTTGGTATAATTCTGCCTATACCCGGATGTTTCTGACCAGGGTTCGTATGTGTTTAGTTTTCGTTCGTATTCTAAACTTAACTTAGTATTTTTGTCTAGAGAGGTATAATTAAATGAGAATTTCGCGGTGTCTAGTTCGATATCATTTGTGTCGGTCTGATCCTTATCGTCGATGGACAGCTTTAGTGTACTATCACAGCGGCTGGGAATAAAGTCATATTTTGCCTCGATAGAATACTTATGTTGATTGTAGGCCTTTGTGCTGGCACCTACATAGGTTTTTCTCTCTCTTTCTATGGATGATTTCAAGGTGAGATTATCGATAGTTTTATTCTCGATACTTAAGGCAAAGTCCTCCTTTTTTTCGTCAGTGGGAGAGGCCACGCGGTCATCTTTACGCTCAAAGGTGTAGCTGGGTTTGAAGGTGGTTTTATACGGTTTATGTTCATATTCCAATTCTGTTTTTAAGGTACGGGTCCTGTATTCAGTACACCTGCATGACTGGTCTTCGTCGTAATATTTATAGTCGAAAGACAACTTGGCATCCTGTGGGAGAGTAAAGGATATCTTTGGCTGAAATGTTAAATACAGTTTATTAGTCTCATCGCTACTTGAGAGATTAACCCTCGCTGGTTCATACTTTATGTCTATTGATCGTACTGTCCAGGGGATGGTCTTGGGTGCAGAATATTTAGCTGTCCATGTCTGGGTGATTTTATCTGCGGTTTGAAAGGCACCTTCGACTTCATAGTTTGTGCCTATCCGTTTTAAATCATAGGAAAAATCCCAATCATTGTTAAGTTCATAATCCAGGCCTAAACTTGAGGCAGCATCTTCCTTGTTTTCCATATCGTCACCTGATGAGACATTTTCATCGTACTTGGATCGGACATACTCACCATCGGCCTTTAGTCTTCCGTCAAGAAATTCTATTGCCCAGTCTATTCCTATGGCCTCACTTTCGATAGGATAGGTAGTTGAGCTTACCTCAGCGGATGAATCATCGTCTTTGACCCTCGAATAAGTAAAACCTATCTCACTAATCTGGGTCGGCTTTGTCATAATATGAAAGGCATTCACCCACTGTTCAAATTGGCCGCTTGTTTCATAAGTACGGTCGTTTTTTGCTTTTGGACGGTACAGATTTTTGGGTTTTTTAGACCTGCCGGCCAGCACTGTCATCTCCCACGTAGCGAAGAACTTACGACAGCGCTCTACCATGCCGTAAAGTTTACCTAGATTAGGGACCTCCGCTAGACCTGATTCGTTACCGTCAAATTTTTCCAGGTTATCAGGCAGTTTTTTAAATAACTCTGTCTTTTTTTCTCTATCCACTCGTACCCACCAGCGGACTCCCTGCTCTATAGTAGGGTGGGTGAGTATGCTGGGAAAATTTGCGGCAGAGAATTTACCCAGATCTACTTCGTCGTTTTTCCCCTCCAGGTTTATCTTAAAGTAATCCAATTCTGTATGGTCCCATCGGTTATAGTAACCCTGGAATTCAGAGGAAAACTTGACATTTTTGTTTATTTTTCCGTCAAGTTCCAAGTTAGATGTCATGTTTAAATCATTAATAGGATTCGACGTGGCAGGATTGCGGTCATAGTATTCGAACGTGTGCTCTAATTCTCCTGTTAAATCAAGCGGCCTTTTCGTATCTTTTTCCTTTGCTGCAGCCAGTCCGGTTTTTTTCTTTTCTTCTTCTTTTTCTTTTAATATACGCTCAACTATTCGTTTAGATGCCTCACTCTGTTCAAAGTCTAGGAGTTTAGCCTCCAGTAGTTCTGTAGATGAACGCTTATAGAGTAGGTATTGAATAAATTCAAGCTGTAGGGGTGGAATCTTAAAGGCAGTATTCTTTATTCTTTTCCACTCCGGTGAAAGTTCGATTGCAGTTTTTTGGGCATCTTGGGCTTCCTGGGGCTTTTGTGTCACTCTGTGCAGATAACTGATTAATGCCCAACGGAAGGCATCTGTCTTGATATCTTTGAAGGTCTTTTCTTGGACCTCAGATAGATAGCTTTTTGCATTGTCAAAATTTTCGTTTTGGATGAATAATCCCGCTAGGTTGATACGGCCGGTAACATCATCGGGATCAACGTTTCTAACAAATGTAAATTCTTTTATCGCTGTGTCAAAATCTTTTTTCTCGAGGGCTAAAAGACCATATTTTAAGTGCGCATCCGTGTCTTGAGGATTGCGCTCGATGACATCTTTGATTTTATTTATGGCGCCTTCATATTTCTTAGTCAGGATGAAAAGGTCAACGATAAATTTATAGCTGAAAAGGTTATAGGGATTATATAGACTGGCCTCTTGAAAGGCCTCAAGGGCTTGAGCGTATTTGCTCTTTTGCGTATACGAGAGGCCGAGATTGTAAAAGCTGGGTTCATGCCCAAAGATTTTCTCGGATAGTTTTTTGAAGTTTTTTATTGCTGTATCAAAATCTTTTTCTTGATAGGCCTTTACACCCTGCTCGAATAATTTTTTATCTTCTTCCTGTGCAAAGAGTAGATAATTAGATAAGGCCGTAAAGAGAATGACTAAAATTAGAAATATTCTATATTTATTATTATAA
>JAHJHC010000068.1 GCA_018824145.1 Candidatus Omnitrophota bacterium
CCCGCGCTCAAATATCTTAAAACAGATCAGAGATGTCCTGGATAAACATCATAATGAACCGGGTATTATCTACTGTCTGCGCCGGGATGACGTGGATAATATATCTGCGAAACTCAACGATATGGGTTTTAAGAATCTGCCATATCACGCCGGCCTTACAGATGAAATACGCCATATCCACCAGGATAAATTTGTCCGCGAAGAAGTGGATATCATGGTAGCTACTGTGGCATTCGGTATGGGTATTGACCGTTCTAATATCCGTTTTATAATACACGCTGCAATGCCTAAAAATATCGAGTATTACCATCAGGAAACAGGCAGGGCCGGCCGTGACGGGCTTCCTGCATATTGTTATATGTTTTATAGCGGGAGTGATTTTCGCACGTGGAGCTACTTCTTCGAAAAAAACTCTGAGACAAATAATCAAAATGTCATGATGGATAAGTTAAAAACGCTTTACAATTTTTGCTCCCAGCCGCAATGCCGGCATAAAATGCTATCTAATTATTTTGGCCATGATCATGAGAAAGACTCCTGTGATGCGTGTGATTTTTGTCTGGGTGAATTCGATATGGTGGACGAGTCCTTAAATATAGGGCAGAAGGTCCTGTTCTGCGTATACGAGGCTACACAGGAGATAATGTATGGTTTTGGGGCAGCCCATATCACCAATATCTTAAAAGGCCATTTGACGGAGAATGTTGAAAGGAGAAACCATCAATATCTGTCACACTTTGGAGTAATGAAGGATGAGACTTTATCGTTTATCCGCTATATTATAGAGCAGATGATAGGGCAGGGGTTTTTACAGAGAGAGGGCGAATATCAGACATTGTCACTAACTGATTCAGGTATAAAGGTCATGCGGGGGGATTTAAAACCTGTATTGGTCAGGCCGCTTGAGGCCAAAAAGAAAAAAGAGATCTCTAAAAAGCGCAGCGAAATAAAAGCAAGAGATTGGGAAGGCATAGACCGGGGATTATTCCAGCTCCTGCGTAAGAAAAGGGCAGAACTGGCCCAGAAACATGGAGTCCCGGCCTTTATCATCTTTGGGGATAAGTCATTGAAGGATATGGCAGCTATCAAGCCAATGACGAAAGACGAGTTTAAGACAGTCTTCGGGGTAGGCGAACAAAAGGCCAAGATCTACGCTGATATATTCATAGATATAGTCAAAGAGTACACAAATCCGTACGTTTAAAAGGGATTCACTTTATTTTGACTATTTTCAAGAACGAGGGTACAATAAAAAGATGAAATTACCGAGACCTTTAGTAGTATTTGATCTTGAGACGACCGGGACATGGATCGAAAGGGACAAAATAGTTGAGATAGGCATTGTCAAACTATTACCTGATGGCTCAAGGCAGGATTATGTAAAACGCGTCAATCCCGGCATACCGATCCCCCCGAATGTCAGCCGCATTATTAATATTACGGATGCTGATGTCAAAGGCGCGCCGCGATTCGAAGAGATAGCTGAAGAGGTACTGAAATTCATGGGGGATTCCGACATCGGCGGATTCAATATACTGAGGTTTGATTTACCTGTGCTTGAGCGTGAATTTTTTGATGCGGGTTATGGTTTTTATTGGCGCGAACGCACTATATATGACGCGCAAAAAATCTATCATATACACGAAAAGAGGGATCTGACAGCTGCATACCAGTTATACTGCCAGAAAGAGCTTAGTAATGCGCATTCTGCTTTGGGTGATGCTGAAGCGACTCTCGAGATATTTGACGCCCAGATTAAAAAGTACGGCGCTGAGGAGCAAGGCATAGAGTCGTTGAAAGATTTTGATTACGAGCGCTCCAGCGCTTATTTCGATAACGGACGGAAGTTTTGCTGGTGGAACGGACAGCTGTACCCCACCTTCGGTAAATACGCGAAGAAAAAACATATAAAAGACATACTCAAGGAAGACCGGCCATATCTGGAGTGGGTGCTTGCCAAGGACTTTAGCGAAGAAGTCAAGGCAATGATAAAAAAGGCCTTGAACGGCGAATTTCCAAAAGCCCCTTGATACAAAGACCCAAACTCTTCATTGCTCTAATATCCATCCTTTTATTACTTATTGCTGCAGTCTCGCTTTCTGCCAGCCGTATTATTACTGCTTTGACAAGATATCAATTGCAAAAGACGTTTTCCGGCAGTACGGTTTCCATTGGAAAATGTTTTTTTAATCCTACTCGCTCGCTTATGTTTTCTGACATCAAAATCAAACGGCAGGGAAGCTGCGATCTTAGTATCGAAGAAGTAAGCATAAAATACGACTTCCCTTCACTATTTACAGGCACCATAGGGGATTTTTACGTCAAAAGAATAACGTGTAACGACACTGTAATCAGGGATGTGCAGGGCACTGTGCGTATTGAGAACAGCGTCTTATCAGTAGATTCTTTAACCGCGCGGCTTTTTAACGGAGACCTTAGCGGAAATCTTCAACTGGCGCTCGATAAAAACAATGAGTTTTCCGTGGTGTTGACCATCGCCGGTTTGAACCTCGGCACTTTTAGTGAGGATTTCAAACTGGATGATAAGTTTCAGATAACCGGGAAATTAAATGGCACGATATCCTTGAGAGGAGGGAGAGCCGGCATTACGGATATAAACGGGGATTTTTCCACAGATATCTCGGGAGGCACGCTGGTTATAAAAGATACCCGATTCCTTGAGAATATGGCCAAAAGATCTGGGCAATCCCTTGATATATTGATAGAAAATTTCGAGCATTATCAGTATAATAAAGGTATGATGAAGGTATCGATTGATGAGAACGATCTTGTGTTGGATATTGCCTTAGACGGAGATACAGGCAAACGCACTTTCGATGTAATACTGCATGATGTTATCACAAATAAAAGGAGGGTATTGTGAAAAAGATGAAGGTCATTTTGGTTTTTAGTTTATTTTTGTCGATCGGCTGCGCCACCGTAAAGGTGCAGGCTCCCAAGGAAGCCATTAAGGTCGATATATCAATGCGTTTAGATGTCTATCAGCATGTGCAGAAAGATATCGATGCTATCGAAAATATCGTCACAGGTTCAGGTGAAGGCGAAAAGCCTCAGAGCGGGCTTCCTTCTTTAGTGGGCATTGCTTATGCCCAGGATCTAAGCCCTGAGTTAGAAGCAGCAGCCTTACGGCGCAAGGCCAGATATGAAGAACTATCTTCACTGGAAGAGATGGGAGTGGTCGGAGAAAATCATTCAGGGTTGGTTACAGTACGGAAATCCTCGGATGGTTCAGTAGAAGAGTTGGTTGGAGCCGAAAATAACGACCGCATGATTATTTATAAAGAAATCGCCGCAAAAAACAACACCTCAGTGGAAGAGATTCAAAAGATCTATGCCGGGCGCCATCAGGAAAATGCGCCGTCAGGGACACCGATTGAAACAGGAGCCGGTAACTGGCATATGAAATAGATACCCGTATGCCGGATGTTTCAATAAGGAACTTACGGAATGAACAAGTTGTCAGTACTTTTATTGCCTTTAATTCTAATCGGATGTGCTACTCTTTCATCTGATATCAAACCAGGTGAGATGCTTTTTGGTGAGATTGTATCTCTGTCAGATGGCAATACCTTGCCAATGCAAATAGAAATTATAAAAATATCAGATGTTAACGGTAAAATGTCCGCCTATAATCCAAAGACCGGCGAGGATTTCCAAGGAAAATATTCCGCGATATTTGAGAAGGAGATTGTAGACGGCTTTGGATCATCGACAGTCACTACAGATTCAGGCACTCGTCACGGTTCAAGAGATAAAACAACTATAAAGACTTCTAGTACGACTGAGGCTGCAGCTGTTTTGATCGGTGATAAAGGGACTGTTTTGGATATCAGCATGACAATGCAGACGGGTAATCGAAAAAGAGATCTACACGGACACGGAAAAGCAAAGGATAATAAGGGCAACAAGTATCAAGTTCGATTTTAATGAATAATGGGAGGAGGTTTTTATGAAGATCAAGATCTTTAAGATAAAAAACCGCAGGGGTTATGCTGCCTTATGTACAGGCCATTTGACAGAAGGAAGGACCTCTCACGAGGCGCGTGACAGGATGGAAAAGGCACTCAAGAGAAAAAAGAGAAAACGCTAAAAGGTGCAGGAGTACACATGAAGACACATACGGAATATCTTACGTTTAATACAAAAAATCGCTACGATATTGTAAATATCACCCCGCAGGTTGAGACAGCTATCAGAAAAAGCAAGGTAAAAGAGGGCATATGCCTTGTAAACAGCATGCACATTACTTCCAGTGTTTTTATAAATGATAATGAGAGCGGCCTGCATCAGGATTTTCTTGAATGGGTTGAAAAACTTGCCCCTTATAATGTCAAGAAATACAGGCACAATCTGACTGGCGAGGATAATGGGGATGCCCATTTGAAAAGAACTATAATGGGAAGAGAAGTCGTAATTGCTATTACTGAAGGCGGGCTTGACTTCGGGCCATGGGAGCAGATCTTCTACGGTGAATTCGACGGACTCCGGAATAAAAGGGTACTTATAAAGATTATAGGCGAATAAAAGGAGGCAATATGAGCATCAAAGAAATTACGCTAGAGAAGTTTAATGTTACGGATTTTATCGAGGAAAAGGCAAAAGAGATAGCTGCTCTTGTAGGTGATGGCGTGGCCATTAATGCGCTTTCAGGAGGCGTAGATTCTTCTGCTGTTACGATGCTGGGGCACAAGGCACTGGGAGAAAGGCTCAAGACATATTTTATAGATAACGGTATAATGAGAGAAGGCGAACCCCAAAGGATCGCGGCATTATTTAAAAGCCTGGGTGTCCAGATAGAGATAATCGATGCGCAGGATGAATTTTTCAATGCACTAAAAGGCGTAATTGACCCTGAAGAGAAGAGAGAAGCCATTACCCAGGCTTTTTATAAAGATGTATTTGGTAAACTTGTAAAAGAAAGCGGGGCTAAACACCTCTTGCAGGGCACGATCCTGACAGACGTGGATGAGACAGTTGCCGGAATAAAGAGACAGCACAATGTCTTTGAACAATTGGGTATCGATCCCCAAAAGGCGTTTGGATATAAGATTATCGAGCCTCTGATTCAATTGCGCAAGGACGGTGTAAGGAAACTCGCTGCAAGTTTAGGCCTGCCGGAGTCCGCCTATAATCGCATGCCTTTTCCAGGACCGGCGCTGGCAGCCAGGGTCATAGGTGAAGTGACTAAGAAAAAGGTCAGCATAGTGAGAAAGGCAACTGTTGTCGTTGAAGAGGAACTCGCTTCTACAGGCGCGTTCCAGTATATGGCGATCCTGCACCAGGACAGGGTTACTGGCATGAGGGACGGAAAAAGGGATTTTGGCTTGCAGATCGAGCTGCGATGCTGGGATAGTATAGATGCGAGAAAGGCAACTCCTACGGAATTGCCTTATGATGTACTATATAAGCTGGCAGATAGAATAGTAGATGAAGTCCCTGGTGTTGTAAGTGTGACTTATAATATCACAAAGAAGCCGCCGTCAACAATAGAGGCGATCTAGTTAAGGTATTACACGTAATTTTTTAAATAGGCTTTGTTCTTCTTTTTTTCCTGTTTTTCCCAGTTTTCTATTGCCTTTCGTGTTTCATAATAGAGGTCTGATAAAAATCGATGGATCTCTATGTCATCAATTATATTCTTTTTGTTGCGTTTTCTTACAATCGCCATATGCCTCTCATCTAACTTTTTGGAATTAAATTTCGTACCTTGATATGATTTAGAGATAGACCTTCCGGCATGCATGCATGTACACCATCTGATAGTTTCTGAAAAACTTATATCATATTTCTTGGCAATGAGTTGAAGATGCCTTGCCAGCCATTCATCTAGAAGAACCTGGTATCTTTTTAACATAGAGCCTCCTTAATAATAATAAAAGCATAGTATCATAGTATACGGGGAAAAGCAATATTTCACTTTAGACTTGATTATAGGTTAATATAAGGTATTATACTAAATATGAAAAAGTCTATCAAAACTCAGCGATTATTAGCCCAATATAGCTGCAAAATAGCCCAAAAGCACCTTGTAATGGGCGCTATGGGAAATATTAGCTTGTGCGATGATAGGAGGGAAGTCTGGATTAAAAGGGGAGGGACCTGGATGGAGCAGGCTAAGCCTAGTGATTTTATACGGGTAAATGCTAAAAACAGAGGTCTTGTAAGTAAGGAAATTAACCTGCATTTGGGCTGCTATGAGGCCAGGCCTGATATAGGAGCTGTGATTCATACACATCCGTTTATAATAACAGCTATGGGCACAGTGTTGGCTAAGCGAAAGAGATTGGCCTCGTCCATGGGACTCGGCACTCCCTCGGACATTTCGTCCTCGGTCGCTATTATCAAGTACTATCAGCCAGGGTCAAAGGTCTTGGCAAAGGCAGTCTCTAAGGCCATTAAGAAGGCTGATTGCGTAGTAATGGCAAATCATGGGTTAGTCGTTGTTGGTAGATCTTTAAAAGAGGCGTATAAGAAAACTGTTGATATTGAAGTAAATGCAGGTAAATTGCTAGCGAAATCAATAAAATGAAAAGATTAAATGGATAATGAATGTTATAACCAAATTCAGGACCAGAAATACCAGGAATATGAGGCCTTGTGTAAAAGAAAAAGAAATATTATGCGTTCCAATCCGCAATATGTTTCATAAAACCTGGTGGGGCCGTATACAGTGCGCATATATGAAAAAACCATAAAACCTGAACTCGTTTCTCCTGCGGGAGATTGGCCTTCTCTTCTTGCGGCAGTCGAAAACGGCGCTGATAGCGTTTATTTCGGAGTAAAGACCCTTAATATGCGCAATCTTGCGGCTAATTTTGACATAATGGAATTGCCGAAAATAATGAACTTTGTGCACGATAAAAATAAAAAAGGTTATTTGGCACTTAACGTAATAGTCCGGGATAAAGAACTTGCCAAGGTAGAGAGGATTCTTCGTGTTGCGAAAAAAGCCCACGTAGATGCGGTTGTCCTATGGGACATGGCTGTTTTTTCTATCGCAAGTAAACTCGGCTTAAATATCCACCTTTCAACACAAGCCAGTGTTTCCAACAAAGAAAGTGTTTTATTTTTCTCTAAACTTGGAGTTAAAAGAATCGTACTTGCCAGGGAATGTTCTTTGGAAGAAATAAGGACGATTATAGATTATATTGCAAAAAAGCACTTACCATGTGAGATAGAGACCTTTATTCATGGGGCGATGTGTGTAAGTATTTCAGGCAGGTGTTTTTTATCAGAATATTCGTTCGACAAATCCGCCAATAGAGGCGAGTGCCTGCAGCCGTGCCGAAGAGAATATTATATTTCTGACGTGGAAGGAGATGTCTCTTATAGGTTAGGGAAAGACTATATATTAAGCCCTAAAGATTTATGCGGCATTGATTTTCTTGATGATCTGATCGCCTCAGGCATACATGCTTTTAAGATCGAGGGGAGGATGAAGGCTGCTGAGTATGTAAAAGTAGTAACGTCTGTATATCGGCGGGCAATAGACGCTGCATTGGAAGGCAGGTTGTCGACCTCTCTCAAGAGAGACTTCAAAAAACAATTAAAAACTGTCTTCAACCGTGGTTTTTCAGAAGGATTTTTATTTGGGGCCCCTCGGGGAGAAATTAGTAAAGGAAAAGAGCATACCTACGAGAAGGTTTTTGTAGGGGAGGTAACAAAGTTTTTCAAGAAGATAGGTGTCGCCCAAATAAAGATTTTTGACCAGCCATTAAAGATAGGCGATACTATAATGTTTATCGGGAAAAATACGCCTGCACGGGAAGTTTTAGTGGCAGAGATCCAGCTGCAACATAAACCTCAAAAAAAAGCCCTTAAAGGCCAGCAGGTCGGAGTAAAGATACCTTTTATTGTAAGAACAAACGATAAAGTGTTTCTCTGGCGAAAAAAACGGATCCACTCAAATGTATAAGATCTTTCTTTCTCCCATGGCAGGAATCAGTTCTTTTCCTTTCAGGATGCTTAATCGCAAATTCGGATGCAGGTTTTGTTTTGTTGAGATGATAAACTGCCGCTCTTTGAGTTATTCCAGCAGAAAAACCCTGGAAATGATGAGGACCTCTAAAGAAGACAAACCTTTAGGCGTTCAAATACTTGGAAGCGATAAAGAATACATTTTAAGATCCCTTGAAAAACTCCAGGATTACAAGATGGATATGCTTGATTTTAACGCGGCTTGCCCGCATAAAAAAATTACCAAGAGAGGCGAAGGGGCAGCTTTGCTGAAAACGCCTAGAGTATTGAGTAAATTGTTAAAACTGATAGTGGCAAATTCAAATTGCCCTGTTACGGCAAAAATCCGCATTGGGTGGAATAGTTTTTCCTATGCTAAAGATATTGCTCTGTATGCTCAGGATGCGGGAATATCTGCTTTATTTGTTCATGGGAGGACCAGAGAGCAGGGTTACAGTGGGAAAGTTGATTATGAAACGATAAGAATGCTAAAAAAATCCCTGGATATCCCTCTTATAGCAAGCGGTGATATTTTTAATGCAGCTCTGGCTAAGAAGATGTTAGATGAGACAGGTTGCGATGCCATAACAGTAGCCCGAGGCGCATTGGGCAATCCATGGATATTCAGGGAAATAGAAGAATTCTTGAAA
>JAHJHC010000069.1 GCA_018824145.1 Candidatus Omnitrophota bacterium
AGAGGATTCGTCTACTTCGCCCTCGCTGATTGCTCGGGCTGCGTAGACTCACCTCGTTCACTGTCGGGCACGGATTGTGCCCTTTCCCTCGCTATTCGCTCGGCGTTCTCTCGTTTCGAATCCTCTACAAGCGAATGCTGGAGCCGATGAGAGGATTCGAACCTCCGACCTGAGCTTTACGAAAGCCCTGCTCTGCCAGCTGAGCTACATCGGCGTAGAGAATAAATTTGACTTAATTGCTTGGTATTACTAACAATACGTCTTTATGTGCTTTTGTTTAGTTTTATCTCTTTGTACCAATTTTGTCCTAAAATAGTCCCAATTTAGCCCCATACTTATCATATCAAATTAAGCTATTATTGCAATTTGATTTTTTTCACCTTTGCGGTGTTTTATATATTTAATAAATTTTTAGCTTTGTCTAAAAACTTCTTTGCCTTGGCAATCAACTGTTCTGCACCTTCTTTAGAAAAATCTGACTTATAATCTGCATTTTCACGTAAATCTTTAGCCGTATCGTAATCATCAAGAAGACTCAATTCGATTAAATTGCTATCAACAAAAAGGTTCTTTATAGCTGTTCGCAGGCAAAAATGACTCTTTTCTCGATAACCTTTTGAATAAAGCAGGGCTCTTGCTGCATGAAACATTGAATAGTAAGAGCTTATCGTGGCTATTTTATATTTTTCTAAAGTTAAAACGTCTTGGGCGTCTTTTAAGTCAGACTCTGAAGCAGTGATTTCTTTTTTTATTAATTTTTTATCAATATTAACCTTGGCAAGATTTTTCTTTTCTAAACATCTTTTAAAATGATAATCCATTAATCAGCCCTCCATAATATAATGCCTTTCTGAATGCGTTCATATAAAGGTTTGTCCTTATCCGGCAATGCCATAACATCCTTTGAATTAAATATTAATGCCTGAATTTCCCTGGTCATCTTTTGCTGTTTAATAAGCTTACGCACTTCTTGTTCTTCCTGGGAAACTATAGCAAGATCAACATCACTATTTTCAGTATCAAGGCCTTCTGCGCAGCTACCAAAAAGGATAACTCGTTTTGATAAAGATTTTAGTTTATTAATTAACCCGTTAAGCTCGCTTATTGTCTGAGTAATCTTAAACTGCCTGACTAACGGATTGTCTAAATTAAGGCTATAGAAATTCATATTGCCTCTCTTCTCCAAAGAAACCATATCCTTCTTGAAAAGTCCTTTTAAAGACTGATTTGCAGAGCCGACACTTATCTTAGTGCGTTTGGCAATCTCGCTTTCATATAATGTAGCATCGGAATGGGTAGCAAAATATCTCAATATTATTTGTTCGGATCTCGTTAGTTCCATGAGATGCTCCTTTTATTATTGGCATAAATGTTTTCAATTATTTGAAAACATTTTCATTATATCAAAATATCTCTCGAAGTCAACTAGAAAGTAACGTTATTAACTGCATATAGATGTCCATTTTGGTGTTTATATGAAAGGTGTATAGTATACATTATAATCACTCTTAATTTCTTAAATTTTAGAGGTTACAATAAAAACTGGGATTGCTTTACGAAGAGAATAGGCTAATTTTTAATAAGTTACGAATGAACTCATCTGATCTCTCAGCTGAGCTACATCGGCATATGTGTTTTATTAATTATACCACTAGGAAGGATATTAGGAAAATTAAAATTTATAGAATCTAAAATTATTTCAGTAAATCTATAAATTCCTGTAGCAATGATTTAGCTATACACTTAGGTCTAATAAAAACTATCCTTGTATCATATTTTTGTACACCTGTATCCATATATTCCCTAATCTCTAACACTTTAGCAAAAAAATCTATGGTCTTTTTTTTGAAGTTATTTATTGGTAAACTAATCACTATTAGTCCGGATAATCTGTCAAAAACAGTAAATAAAGCTCCTCCTAAGCTGATATTTTTCAGTTGTCCATTAATCCACGTATTCGTACCATTAAAATTTTTACATCTTATTCCAGAATAAACCGCGAATCTCGGATATTCTCTTCTATCACATAAAATCGCCCCACAATATTTACATCTTAGAGATTCTTTCTGCGCTTTAGAGCAATAAGGGCACTGTTTCATAACCTACGCTCCTTAATAAAAAGGAAAGGGTACTAAATTAGTTGATATTTCAATGCTTTTTTAAAGTCTTTTGTTATGCTACCAAAAAAATTCTGCTTCACTCTACCCTAATCAAACACTTGTACGAGTTCCACAGAAACTATTACTATACTATAAGTATACCACAAAGAACGCTGCATTTCAAATAAAATCAAGGGTTTAGAAATTATTTTTTCTTTTTTAACAAGTAAAATATAACGCCTATACCAACCAGTAAAAGTAATGGGGTACGGATAGAAGAAGATATCGAGTTTGGTTTTTCTGTTGCAAGAATGGCTCCATCTTTACCAGAAGAAGGTAACCCTTGTTTTATTCTTAGATTACCGCTATTATCCATCCACAAATAATATTCGCGACCGTTGGCATCAGTAAGGACAATCCTGCTAGGCTCTGCAATATCTCCCTTTAGAATAAGGTCCTTTCTGAGCGTAAGAGAACCTGACATGACAGAATCTATATCATTCCTCATAAGCTGGCTAGAATCGAGCATGTCAATGGCTTGAGCATTCAAGGCATATGCTGAACTGGCAAGTTTTATACGCGGAGACATCTCACCATCACTTGCAACCTCAATCCCTAACCAAAGATCTCTATCAAAATCTATATCTAGAGGTTTAATTGAACCTAAAAGGGCATTGAACATCCCACTTTTTAGAGTAAGAATATGGCCTTCTTCCCAGAGAGGCTCGCCTTCTGAAGCAACTTCATAAAATCTGAATGTAACTAAGTAGTTACCATCCAATGGGTTATTCGATTTATCAGTAAATTTACCCTGATAATTTATAACGCGCGGAACAGCTGCATAGGTCAAGGTAACAAAACTTATAACTCCTATGATAACTAAAAGGATCAAAAGTAATTTCTTCATTACAGCCTCCTTCATGGTTTACCGTCCGAAGTATGCTTCGAAGATTCACCCTATGTGAACGTAGGATGGTGCCGAGGCCCAGAATCGAACTGGGGACGCACGGATTTTCAGTCCGTCGCTCTACCTGCTGAGCTACCTCGGCATTCTGCAGTTTATTTTATCAAACCCCAAAATTATGTCAATATAAATCAAGGGTATTTTACAAGTTTATCGTCCTTGTCAAAAATAAAAACCTCTGTATCGTCAAGAGATTTTATAAGGCCTGCACCGTCTTCTATACCCATTACAAAGATCGCCGTAGATAAGGCATCTGCTGCTTCTGCTGAATCAGTCACAACAGTAACGCTTAAAACCTCCCTAGAGGGCATCCCATTTGCAGGGTCTATGATATGAGAAGGTCTTTCGTAATTGCCTGATGTAGCAACTGCCCTGTTTTTTAGACTCAGTCTATAGATAATATTATCTTTCTCTCTGGGATCCTGTATGCCTATCTGCCAGCTCTTTTTACGAGGAGGGCTTCCTATCGTATAAATATTACCTCCGATGTCTATCAAAGCACTTTCAATGCCGTGTAACAATAAAATTCCCTTCGCCCTGTCAACTGCATAGCCCTTTGCTATCCCACCCAGGTCTATTTTTATATCTTTATCCAAAAAATGTACGGATAACCTGTTTTGGTCCAAAATTATATCTCTATATCTTCCTTTCTTTAACGGTGCAGATGTTATATCAAAGCTTCCTTTGGATATCCTGCTGTAATAAAGTGCGCGTTTTATGATATTAAATAATTCCAAACTTACAATTATTTCTTTTTCTCCTGCTAATCTGTTTACTTTTGCTACTTCACTATCCTCATCGAACTTACTAAAAAGTTTTTCTATGCGCTCTATTTCCTTAAAGGCCTCCTCCTTCGCCTCTAATGCCTTTTCCCTATCCCCGCCAAACAAAGAAATCTCAGCAAAGGTATCCATCAGGACTCTGGTTTCCTTAAATGATTGGGCCTGGCTACACCCTGACAAAAATACACAAAGCCAGATAAATAAGATCATTTTGCCAATCATATTATTATTTTGATGCTTAAAAAAAATCCCGCATCCTTCTATATTAAAAAAAGATGCGGGTAGTCATTAATATATTATTTTAAAACAAAAATACTGCAGCAGCAACGACTGTCGACCAGTTGCCATTGGGATCTATTATTGTGGATTGGGTAACATTACCGGTTTTTACGATTTTACCGCTAACTTTATATTCTTCTTTTATTTCATCCCAGTTTTTAGAATCATCGAAATCCGAAAGACCAAGCGTAGAAGCCAACATTGTAGCTGCAAGGTCTTCTGCATAATCACCCGCAACTTCATCTGTCTGGCCATAGGCATGGTGCTCGCTCAAATACCCATACATATTCTCCTCTGCAGGGATAGCGCTTCCAACAGAAGCTGCTATTAACCGCCTTGGCTCATTTGAGCTACAACGCGCCATAACACAATACGCTATCATGCCGGGAATAAGTTCTTTTATACCTTCATTTCGTGAAACAATCTTACAACCCGGAGGGGAGATACTGGAAACATGTACTAAATTACATTTTTCAATACCTGCTTCCCTCAATGCCAGCTCGTATGAACGGAGCTCCTCTCTATGAGTCCCTACACCTTTTGTAAAAAACACCCTTGTGGGCACTAAATTGAACCCTGGCGGTTGTACTAGCGGTGCTACAGATTGTTGTGTCGTAGATTGTTGTAATTCGTTATTCATGTCTTATTCTCCAGCAGTTCCTGTCATCGCAGGTTCTTTCGCTGCCCCTAAAGGCATATCATCCTCTTCAACCAAAATATCTACCCAGCTTGCAACTAGCTTACCGTCTTCATCAGAATAATAACCGACCTCTGCCTGGACCCCTTTATCAATATCAGTAAGCTCTACATCTTCTACACCCTTCCAAAGAATAGTCTCGCCTTCAAGCACTATAAATGTCTTTTCTAAACCATCGGATGTCCTTACGCTTATAATCGCCGATTCCGGATCTAAAGAAGTTACCTTTCCTGTAATTACGCCTTCATCTAATTCCTCTTGTTGCATAACGTCTTCCGCGGATGTTACGGCCTCTTCTGCAAGCTCTTCAGCAAAAAGCGGAGCTGCTAGAAATAAGACGAAAAACAACAACAGCATAAGCAATTTATTGATTTTATTCATGGCCTTCTCCTCCTTTAATTTAGAAAAATTATAGCACAAGTAATATTTCTTTTCAATTAAATTCTGATTTTATTTTTGTACCGTTTGTTACTTGATTCTTCTCTTCTCGGCTAATCAAACGGTACAGATCATTATATTACCTTTGAGGTTATAAATATATACTCCAATATACCGGCTCCGATATTCTTTATGTCATGGTAGGTTTGCGGGGGGATATATAAAACGGTGTTATATCCAACCTTAGAGATCTTCTTGCCAGTCAATTTTAGTTCGGCTTTACCTTTTAAAATAATAATTACTTCTTCATATTCACCTGTAGCGTGCCTGCCGATATTATCGCTGGGTTTCAATATAACATGTCCGGACTTAATACCATAAGTCTCTGAATCTCTATTCAGTAACCTCTGATATTGTTCCTTGCATGTTAATTTTACAACTTTTACATTCTTCGATCTTTCCATAGACTTACATCAATCAATCGCTTTATTTAAAAAGAATACACAAGCGATGATGTAAAACAGGTGTCATTCTTCTTGGCGTTATTGGCCGGGTCCGAATCGTAATCGTCGATCAAGCTTAGACGTAATGATAACTTGTCATTAATAGGGTTTTCGAATACTGTCTCTGAATGCAGCCTGAATTCCTCTACATCGTCCAAAGACGGATAAATATAAATATCCTCTCTAATCCTTGATTGTTTAAACAATCTCTTCTCAAAAAACACACGAGGTATGATAACGGCCTCGTCAGAATCTTCACTGGCGCCTCTGAAATCAGTATGTTCTAAGCCTATGCCAATTTCAGCCATTGCTTTCCAGTCAGATTCGTCACTAAACCAATATCCTATACCTATAGAAGGGGTAATCCGATAATCCACGTCCGCAAATCTATTATGGTCGCCTTCCAACTTATAAAAATCATACCATTTCTTCTCCCAAAAACTAAAGGCATAACGCATTGAACCAGACCATTTTTGCGTATCCATCTTTTTATTCGACGAAGCGTAAGAGGAATTCCCCTTTACTGTAAATTCATCATGAGCTGTCTTTCTGTTAGCATATAGTGAGGATTGAAGTTGTCGATTTTGCGTGTTGCCGCTGGATTTACTGTATCCTATTGATATCTCTTTTTCCCATACCTTATCTTCTTCGAATACCACCTCTACGGCCTTTTCTTCGCGAACAACTTGTTTTACAAACTTCCTATTTATAGATAAAGTGCCTAAAGCCTCTGTCTCTATTGTTATGCCTTCCTGAGATTCCTCAACTATCGTGCCGGTCAATCTATCGTCATTAATCATAATAACCTCATCAGCAGAAACGTTCTCGAATGATAAAAATAGACTTACAAATAAAAAAAATGGGGATATAAAAAGGTGTCTATTCATGGTGAATAATTTTACTCTTTATAGTAGATATAGTCAATCAAAAGATTCTGGAAGGGTCCTTCCTCGTCTGAGTCGGATGGCTTGCCATCCGTAGCATGCTTCAAAGTTTAACCCCATGTGAGCGAAGGATGGCGTCCCGCATTGGACGAGTTTCGCAACTTCTTAGAGGAGTTTGGAAGTCATTGTTTTAGCGAAGAGATTAAGAAACTGCTTGTGGAACTATTAGCTTTCTGAATCAGTTAAGTATCTTGTCTATTCCGTAGCCCTTTTGCTTCAACTTTTCTGATAAAATTTCCCCACAAACTTTATGACCAGTTTCGTTCCAATGCGTATCATTATCAAGCGTTAACTTAAGTCCATTGCGTTGCCCCTGACGTATTGCTTCTGGCACTTCTTCTATAAATTCGATACTATTTTCTCGAAAAATCTTTCTAAATTGTTGCAGGTGCCTATAATGACCGTTAACTGTAAAAGCAACTATCGGCACCTGACCAGCTCTTTCTTTTATTCTTGCTATTAAAACATTAGTAACAATTGTGGCTTTTTTGAAATTCTTGAAATTTATCCCCTTTTTGTATATATCCGTCTCAACGCTATGCAAAAATCCTCTTTTGCATAAATCTACAAGAAACTTATCTATGCTGTATCCTAATAAATAAAGAAGTCTTGAATGCGAAAATAAAGTCATTCTAAGTTTACTGGGAAATTTTGGAAAGAGATACACTACTTTACCATTTATGAAATAAGGTCGTATCATAAGGTCATTGTTATAGAAGCTTGCGCTTTCAAGCTCCCATAAATTATTAATGAAATCATTGCTACATACTTGCAATACAATCAAGTTAGGTTTTATTTCGTCAATATATCTGTCGAGAACCATGTACTCTTGCAGAGTTCCATATCCTGGACCTCCATATACGCATATTTCAGCATCAAGATTGCTGGCGATAACGTTATAATACATCTTCTCTTCGTCAACGCCACATCCTTCAGTAAAAGAATCTCCAATAAAAAAAATATTATATTTTGCAGTAAGTCTATCTCCTAAGAAAACTTTCCCCTTCCAGCCAAGTTCCTTGTCATAAAAATCCCATACAGACTTAGTAAATGAGGCATCACGAAAAAATCTATAGTATATGCGAACTGAAATTTCGCTCAGAAGAAATAAAAAAATTAACCACCAGCACAAAAAAACTATACGTGATATCTTCATAAATTAACTCTCTAGCCTTAATTTTAATATACCCTAAATAAAAACCCCTTGCAAATTAATTCTTTGCAAAGGGTTATAAATAATTGGCGTCCCCGGCGAGATTCGAACTCACCCGACTGGCTCCGGAGGCCAGTGCTCTATCCATCTGAGCTACGGGGACAGGTTGAGCACAAATTCCAAAACGGTACAAAAATAACAAAAATAAATTGAGACGAATGAAAATGCTTGAAAAGTATAGATAAGTATTGTATATTAATAAGGCATTCAAAAAGGGCGGTTAGCTCAGTTGGTAGAGCGCTTCGTTTACACCGAAGAGGTTTCACAGGTTCGAGCCCTGTACCGCCCACCATGAACCACTCACTAAGAATGCATGTTAAAACGAGTTTTCGCTCGGGTTCATGGCAAGCCGATAATAGTGATTTATAAATTTGGGGACGTAGCGTAGTTGGCTTAACGCGTCAGATTGTCGATCTGAAGATCGCGGGTTCGAATCCCGTCGTCCCCGCCAAATCTTACCCGATCTTCCCTACTGCCATTAATATAAATACCATTACAAAAAGGGCAACAGTCTCGATTATGCCCAACACCATAAGATAATTGCCAAAACCTTTACCTGTCTCTGCCATTGCATCAGATGCCGCAGCCCCTGCCTTACCCTGCATCCATGCAGAGAGCCCCATAGCAAGACCACATAATATCCCGGCAGACCACATAAACTGACCCTTCTTTGCAAGCTCTAAAAGGGCATTCATTACTATCATCCCGTATATGGTCTGTGAAAGCGGGGCACCTACAAATACAGTAAGTATAAAAGGAGCTGCCTTATTCTGCGCAAAACATTTTTTCCAAGAACCCACTGCAGCCATACCTGCTGCACCTGCGCCAAGCGCAGAACCCATTGCCGCAAAAGCAAGTGAAGATGCTATTCCTAAATCCTTGAACTGCAGTAATAAGTTTGTGTCCATTTTAATTTCCCTCCTGTTTAAACGGCGTGTATTCCGTGCCTGACCACTCCATATTTAAATGGCTTGAAAATTCCAAGACATTCAACCTTATACCGTGCACCAAAATAGCCATTGCACCGAGTAAAATATTCAATATATGCCCGAATAAAAGTATAAATGCTGTTAAAAAACCCAAAAAGACATTGCTATGCCCCACACTGGAGGCCATACGATTAAATGCATCTGCCACTGCAACAGTCGCAGCCCCTACCGCAAATAACCTTATATATGAAACGACGTCAGTAAAACTATTCACTATATGAAGGAGAAAATCTCCTATTCCAGAACCGATCCCTTTAAAGAAATTTCTCTTGGGATTCGTGAATAAAATAATCAGACCGGAGCCTACAATAAAAAGTGTCTTACCAAACGCGGGAAAGGCTTGTCCTAAGATTAATGACTTTGCCAGAAAGTAAACCGTCCATAACACCAATATCCACCCTGCTTCAGAAAATGCCTTTAATGACGGTAATTTTCTTAATAAGCGCCAGGCATGCGCGATACTTAAATGAAATGCCCCTATAAAAAAACACAGGTCTTGGACATTAGCATTTTCTCTTAAATATGGTAAAAGCGGCGCAACTCTTTCAGGAAGATGCGCCTGGCCGAAAAATGTACCTGTTAATACCCCCCAGATTATTGCGCAAGAGCTTAAGACATAAGTAAGGAAAAAAATGGATTTATTTTTGACCGAAGATTTAAACTTTAGATGGCACAATAAATTTATAATGAAAAATACGGCCCCATATCCCGCGTCACCTATTAGCATCCCAAAGAACACTGAAAAAAACAACAAAAACCATGCACTTATATCCATTTCCCTATAGCCGGGTATGGTCTTTATCATCTCTAATACAGGCCTTATTATCTCTATCCATCTAGGATTTTTTATCAATGTCGGGACACTATCATTTTCATCAGGTTCTTCGATAAGTAGTCCCCATCTTTGGTTTGCTGCGAGTCTCTCAATAAGATTGACATTATAAACCGGGCAGTATCCCCTCAAATACGAAAGCCTTTCGACTTTCCCCATACCTGCGGCCACTCTCTTAAACTCTATAAGAGAAGTAAGCTTGGCTTTGTATAATGACAGGGCTTTTTGATACCCGCTCAATTCGGCTAATCTTTTATTTATCTGAAGGGCCCCATCTTCTTCCTTTTCCTGTACCAGAAACATCTCTTTCAAACTTTGTTCCGGCAAGGAAAGGGTCTCGAAAGGTAAATCTATTTCCTTTTCCGAAATAGCCACGCAATATATAAGATTACCTTTTTTGAAAAGTTCCTCCAAGGTTACGCCTTCAGGGATATTTTGGATTTGTTTCTTTGTAATCTTACAAAGCTGTATTAAAATATTTCTATCCTTTAAATCATCGATAAATTCAGGGTCAAAGTCTCCCCATTCTTTCCAGTCTTGTATCTTTTGTTTTATTTTGCTTGAATTCTCCCTGTGAATTTCCCTCTCATTGCAAAGATTCAAAATTTGACTGACAATTTCTTCAGGATCACAACTTATATCTTTCTGTGATGTTGCTTCGGATAAAGCCCCTATAGCCTTTGAAAGAGAGTTACGCTTCTTCTCCAGTTCAGTCACACTTTCGCTTACCGGCGCATTCTGATGTTCTATATGTAAAACCCCGCTTTGCCTCAATTCCTTAAGCGTAGAATCCGCATCTTTTGATTCCACTATAAGTGTTATTTTCTTCATAGATACTATCATAATACCGCAACCTCTAGGGTCATTTTTTCAATTTTATTCTTAGCAATTTTGGAACGACCTACTGCATTTGTCTGCTGATCCCCCAAATAAATCCTGATAAGCCGGACATTTTCTTTGCACTCGGGGATCTTTATTTTTTCAAATAAATTTACCCTTTGGGTCGTAATCCTTAATTCTTTCCGTAAGATCTCTAGCTGGGCATTAAATATCTTTTCTTCCTCAAGGAATACAATAAGCGCTCTAATCTTTTCAATAGTAATGTCTACCCATAAAGGCGTCAGAAATAAATCGTATTCCGTTTTTCTGAAATCAATGCGTTCTAATACAGGGATATCAATGCCCGCGATATTTAGATTTCTTGTAATAACTCGGTCCGGCTCAATCCATTTAGAGACAAAATCTCCTGGTTCTTTCAAAAGACCAGCCCAATCACTTATCTCATTTTCCAGATCATCTATATCCTGGGCCTTCAAACTCAATCTTTGATGAACATGTTCTATCTCAATCTGCAATTGTTGTTTTTTCAATTGTAAAATAGGCAAATAATGCTCGAACTGTTTTAGTGCATCACGCTGTCTTTTAAGCTCTCCTTTTGTGAATTTAATCTTCGCCATAGCACTGTGTCCTATACGCTATCCGCTCGACGCTAAACGCTATTTCCTCTTCGGCCAGAACTCGTCTATTAACTCCGACTTCATGCCTGTCTCAAAAGGCTCGAAATACGCCGCCATGATCTCCCATCCTAAATCCAGGGCCTTTTCAAGAGGTATATTGACGGATAAATCCATCATTTTCTTCTCAAATGCCTCTCCGTACTGCAAAAGTTTTCTATCCCATTCACCCATTTGGAAACCCATTGCCTGCTTTTCCAAGGTAGCCCTATAATCAGCAAACAGTTGAATCATCCTGTCCATGACAATCCTGTGATCCTTCCTGGTAGATGCATTCACCTGTTGTTTGAGACGACTCAAAGACCCGAACGGCTCAATAGATTTATTTCTCAAATAAAACTGCCCTTCTGTTATATAACCGGTATTATCAGGTACAGGATGAGTCACATCATCTCCGGGCATAGTAGTAACTGCAAGGATTGTAATAGAACCAGCTATGTCGAAATCAACTGCCTTTTCATATCGACTGGCAAGTTGGCTATATAAGTCTCCGGGATAACCTCTATTAGAAGGGATCTGTTCCATAGTAATAGATATCTCTTTCAATGCATCGGCAAAATTTGTCATATCAGTCAAGAGAACCAGTATGCGTTTTCCTTTAAGGGCAAACTGCTCTGCGACAGCTAAGCTTATATCAGGTACCAGAAGACATTCGACAGTCGGGTCAGAGGCAGTGTGTACAAAGAATATTGCCCTGGATAGCGCTCCATGTCTTTCCAGTGTATCCCGAAAAAAAAGATAATCGTCGTATTTAAGCCCCATGCCGCCGAGAATTATCAAATCCACTTCTGCCTGCATCGCAATGCGAGCCAAGAGTTCATTGTATGGCTCTCCAGGCACTGAAAAAATAGGAAGTTTTTGGGATTCCACAAGACTATTAAAAATATCTATCATAGGTATACCGGTACGTATCATGTTTCGAGGTATAATCCTCTTTGCAGGGTTTACTGACGGGCCCCCTATCTCTATCATATTCTCACTAAGAGTAGGACCGTTGTCTCTGGGAAGACCCGCTCCGTTAAATATGCGTCCCAAGAGATTATCACTAAAAGATATCCTCATCGGATGGCCTAAAAATCTGACCTTATCTCCTGTCGATACACCGCGACTCCCGGCAAATACCTGTAAATAAATACGCTCTCCGTCTATCCTGATTACCTGGGCAAGGGATTTTCCGGTCTTCAAAGAGATCTCTGCCAAATCTTTATATCCTATGTCCTTGGCTTCAACAGTTACGACATTTCCTGCTATTTGTACTATACGGTTATATATTCTATGCATTTTTTTTGACCTTTTCTCCGACCATCTTCTTGATCACTTTCTCTTTCTCAAAAAACTCGTTGCTTTTCCACTCAATAGAATTCCATTCAACAAATTTCTGCCTTAAATTTTGGAAAAATCTCCGGGAGACGTCTTTATTTTCGAAAGCAAACTCTGTTTCCAATATTCCATAAATTACATGAAATACATGCCTTTGCCTTTCCTCTATAGTAGCGGCATCAACTTCATCAAATGCATTCTGCTGTAAATAAACCGCATCTATAAATTCTCCTTTTAAATACAAAATGAAGTCGGATAACGAAGTCCCTTCTTCCCCGACTACCTTCATCATCTGGTTTACTTCATGGCTCCTCTTAAGAACCTCCTGCGCCTTCTTTATCTGGGTTTCATCAATAAAACTTTTATATTTACTCCAACTTTCCAGCGGATCTATAGATGGATATTTCCTTGCATTGGAACGATCTCTCGAAAGACCATGGAATGCCCCGACGACTTTAAGGGTCGACTGCGTAACTGGTTCCTCAAAATTTCCGCCGGCAGGGCTCACTGTACCACCTATTGTTACAGAAGCTATGCTGCCATCATGAAGCCTAACCACACCTGCGCGTTCGTAAAAAGAAGCTATCCTAGTCTCTAGATATGCGGGAAATGCCTCTTCTCCCGGGATCTCTTCCAATCTCCCTGACATCTCACGCATTGCCTGCGCCCATCGTGAAGTAGAATCAGCTAAAAGCAGCACATTCAGCCCCATCTGTCTATAATACTCCGCTATAGTAACTGCTGTATATACACTGGATTCTCTTGCAGCAACAGGCATTGAACTCGTATTACATATAATAACTGTGCGTTCCATTAACGGCCTATTTGTCTTAGGATCTATAAGTTCAGGAAATGTCCTAAGCGTCTCAACAACCTCTCCTGCCCGCTCACCACATGCAGCGATAATAACAATATCGATTTCCGCATGTCTAGAGATAAGCTGCTGTAAGACAGTCTTACCTGAACCAAAAGGACCGGGTATACAGTAGGTGCCTCCGAGCGCAACAGGCATCAATGTATCAATAATCCTGATCTTTGTAACAAGGGTCTTCGAAGGTTTTAATTTCTCGGCATAGCTGGTAATAGGTATCTTTACAGGCCAGATCTGCTGCATCGTAACATTGTGGAGCTTATCATGTTCGTCTTTAACTTCTGCAATAATATGTCTCAGATTGTACTTACCTTTATCTACTATAGCCTCTACTTCCAATTCACCATCCAGAGAAAATGGCACCATAATCCAGTGTTTAAAAATATTCTCGTATACAAAACCCAGTTTATCCCCTGCTTTAACCTTATCTCCTTTTTTAGCAAAGGGATTGAATTCCCATTCGGCTTCATCAGGCAAGGCCTCGAGATATACCCCGCGCTTTAAGAAAAATCCGCACTCTTCGGCAAGTTGCGGCAACGGATTCTGAAGCCCATCAAATATCTGACCCAGCAGCCCAGGCCCTAATTCAACTGAAAGGAGCTCATCTGTAAATTCAACCTTATCTCCAAGTCTTAGTCCTTTTGTGTCCTCATATACCTGAAGTTCTGCCCTAGAGCCCCTTACACGTATCACCTCAGACTTTAAACGTTCGTCTTTATACTTAACAAAAGCTACTTCGTTCTGGACAACATAGTCGTCAAATTCGACAACCACCATGTTTCCATTTACACCTACAATTCTACCGACTCTATTATTACTCATAGCATCTCTTTTCTTACTAACCCCTGTAAGACCTTCATCCCACCTTCTGAATTTATCCTTTCCCATCGCTCTAAGAGCTGCAACTTAAGTGCATATGCAATCAAATAATCAATATCAAAATAATGCCCTCTCGTCAACCCATCTATCCTTTCCCATCTCAAGCGATCCAAAGAAAGCTCTGCTTCTAGAGGAGATTCCTGGTTAGTAGCCCACTGCACCAAGCCAGCCAGATATGGCTCCAGGTAACTCTCGCCTCGTATATACTGGATTGGATCCAATCCTTTCTTGCCAGCTCTAAATCTTACTATTTCATTCCTTAAAGCTATATCAAACTCTTTCCATTCTCTTAATGACAGAGAATCTTCTTCAATATCTTCACAAGGTTCGATTCTCACTCTCTTAATAATCTCCATATCAGCTATACTCAAGTGTTCTCTGCACAATAGAAGAAACTGCCTATATGAGAAAGGTATTTTCATCCCGAATTCAAGCATCGGTAAACTGGCTATCAGGTAATAATATTGTCTCATGTTTTCAACAACTCCGCCAATTCCGGATTAAGATATGCCGAGAGCGCCTCTTGTAACCCTTCGTCTGTAAAATCGAAAAAGGATTTTCCTCTATCAAAACTTATAGAAAACCCGGCATTAATATTTGGCGACGGCTTAAACTCTATCCCGTCCTTTAACCCTTCTTTTAGTTTCGAAATAAAGCTGCTTTTAAGTTCTTCCAAATCCTCTTTTTTCAACAACACCTTTATATCAGAGCTCCTGCCATCTTTTTCAAGAAACCCTTCTATTAATTTACCCAAAATCTTTGCTGTATTCTCATGAGACATCGCCGTATTAATCTGGGCACCAATAATATTATCGAAAATCTTCCTGATCTCATCCTTTAAAGAGAGGACTAAATCCCTGGATGCCTGCCTTAAAGTCAGTTCTCCTGTCTCTTTTGTTTTTTCAGAAGTTTTTTCAGCGTCTTTTACTATTCTTTCTGCTTTTATCTTGGCATCTTTAATGATTCTCTCCGCGTCATGCTTTGCCTTTGACTCTATAGACCTGGCATTTTCCTCTGCCTTTTTTATACCTTCTTCTTTTATTTTTTCAAGAAGCCCTTTTAATTTTTCTGACATGGTATTACCTCTTTTGTCATTACCTACTGCCTGGTTTTGTTATCTCAATCCCTTTTTTACATAAGGGACAATCTTCGGGAGAAAACACTGGGAGATCCAACCTGACTAGACTAACTGATTTTACACCAAAATCGATCTCTTTTCCACTTCTATCTATAATGCTTCCCACACCTATTACAGTTGCACCCTTACTCTCCACAACGCTCAAGACCTCTTTTGTAGAAAGTCCGGTTGTAATCACATCTTCGACTACCAGGACTCTATCACTTGAGGTTATATGGAAATTTCTTCTTAGGACCATCTGCCCATCTTTCCTCTCTGTGAAGATAGCCCTTACACCTAAGGCCTTAGCAGTTTCATGAGAGACAACTATCCCACCCAAAGCAGGCGCTACAACACATGTCGGATCATCTTCTTTAAAATATGCTGCCAGCTCCGCACATAATCTTTCCGCATATTCTGGGTATTGCAGCACACCTGCACATTGCAGATATGAACTACTATGCAACCCACTTGATAATCTAAAATGCCCTTTTAAAAGAGCGCCTTTTGTTTTAAAAATTTCCAGAATTTCTTCCTTTTTCATAATCTTATTCCGAATTTACAATACTATCCAATGCCTTAACAGGGTCTTTTGCCTTTGTAATAGGCCGCCCCATTACAATATAGTCTGCCCCCGCATTAATAGCCTCTCGCGGTGTAGCTATTCTTTTCTGATCTCCCTTAGCATCACCTGCTGGTCTTATCCCTGGTGTTACTATTAAGAAATCCTTTCCTATCTCTTTCCTGATCCATCTTACTTCTCGCGGGGAAGCCACAACCCCGTCAAGTCCAGACTGTTTTGCTAATCTAGCAAGGTTTAACACATGCTCTTTTGAGGATTTATTTATCCCCACTTGTTGTAAGTCTTGCTCGTCCATACTTGTAAGGACAGTCACGCCTAAAATCCGAGGCCTGGATACACCCAACTTCTCGCTTTCTTCTTCTGCACCCTTTAAAGCCATCTTCATCATACCTGCTCCGCCTTGAACGTGAACATTAAACATAAACAACCCAAATCTTGCGATAGCTTTTGAAGAACTATATACTGTATTGGGTATATCGAAAAATTTTAGATCCAGAAAAACCTCTCTATCGTATTTTTTAATAATTTCTACTGCCTTAGGGCCGCAGGAGTAAAATAATTCCATGCCTACTTTAAAAATCTTTATATGAGGGCTCAATATATCAAGAAGCCTCTCAAGTTCTTTAATTGTATTAACGTCCAGCGCTACGATAATTTTGTTGGTCATGTTTATTTTGATTGTAAATTGCCTAGAATCTTTCCGATATCCTTTATTTTATTCTTTTTTAAATACTCCTCAATACCTTTTATTATTTTCTCGCAGATCCCTGGTTCAACAAAATTAGCTGTCCCTATCTGAACGGCCTTAGCCCCTGCAATCATAAATTCAATGGCATCATCCCCGTCCATTATTCCGCCCATACCTATAACTGGCTTTTCAATAGCCTTTGCGACCTCCCAGACCATCTTCAAGGCAAGGGGCTTTATACATGGACCGCTTAACCCTCCTATAATATTTCCAAGCCTCGGCATCTTCGTATGGATATCTATCGCCATACCAAAAAATGTATTCACAAGACTTATTGCATCTGAACCACCCTTACATGCTGCTTGAGCGATTTCTACAATGTCAGTCACATTCGGCGATAGCTTTGTAATCAGTGTTTTATCCGTTGTCCTCCTAACGCCCCTTACCACTTCATACGTAGCACTTTTATCCTGTGCAATCAAACTGTGAACTGTGAACTGTGAACGGCGCCTGTCCGCCGAAGCCTTGGCGAAGGCGGAAACTTTTATATTAGGGCACGATATATTCAACTCTATCCCCTTCACAGCTTTTTCATTATCAAGTATCTTAGACAACTCGCAAAATTCCTTTATAGTCTCTCCTGAAATACTTACGATCAAAGGCACTCCGATCTTTGAAAGATACGGCAATTTTTCTTCGATAAAATCCTCTATGCCTTCATTCTGAAGCCCTATGGAATTAAGCATACCTGAGGCGGTTTCACAAATCCTCGGCATAATATTACCAGGCCTCTTTTTAAGAGTAATTGTCTTTGTAACAATTGCCCCTAATTTCCTTAAATCAATAAGGCCCTCCACTTCCTTTGCGTACCCAAAGGTGCCTGAGGCAACCATAACTGGATTTTTTAACTTTATCTTTCCGATTCTGATATCTAGTCCCATATTATCTCTTCCGCGTCAAAGACAGGGCCATCTTTACAGGCAAGTTTGTAAATAAATTCTTCGCCTCCCCGCCGGATGACCTTAACAGCGCATCCTAAACATGTACCAATGCCACATGCCATTTTCTCTTCGACAGAAACTTGGCAGTCTAAGTTTTTCTCTTTTGAAATCTCTGCGATCTCTCTAAGCATAGGATGTGGGCCACAGGCGTATATCGTGATGCGTGATGCGTGGTGCGTGGTGCGTAAGATTCTCTTAAATAATTCCGATACAAACCCGTTATAACCACGGGTTCCGTCGTCTGTGGCTATATGGACTTCAGCCCCTATTTTTTTAAAATCTTTTTCACATAGAATCGATTCCTTTGTCTTTGCACCTAACAAAACGATAATTTGGATTTTGGATTTTGGATTTCGGATTTCCCTTAGTTTTTCTGCAAGAAAAACTAAGGGCGCTACTCCTATTCCGCCGGCAATTAGAATAGGGGTTCGTCCCTCGACTTCGCTCGGGATGGTAAAGCCATTTCCTAAAGGTCCTAAAACATCTATGAATTCCCCCTCTTTTCTCTTAGCTAAAATCTCTGTCCCTCTCCCTACTATTTCATATAAAATTTCTATACTCTGCAAACTTCGAACTCTATGCACGCTAAATGGCCTTCTTAAGAGAGGATCCAATGTATTAGTACATCGCACCTGTACAAACTGACCTGGCTGCGCGATCTGTGCAATCTCAGGGGCTCTAAGTTCCATCTTGAAATACGATAGTCCTATCTCTTCATTAAATAAAATCTTTGCCTTTATGTCTTTCATTATTAAAAAAGATCCAACTGTTTATCTCCAGCATTGTCTTTCTCTTTTAATATCTCTATTTTTCCATACTCTCCGTCAAACCCCGGCAGGATATTCACATTGCCGTTCCTCACATTAATAATAGCCCTTGCTATTTTTTTAGGCAGTTTATTCAAAAGAAGCTCTTCCTGAAGCTCTATAAGCACCTCGAATTCTGTGCCGAATCTGGGAACGATAGCGCGATATTCCGCATCTACGGCCTTAGAACTATCTGCCACGTCCATAACATCTGAAATAATTTCAGCAAGGGGTATCATTTTCTTATAAGGGATTTTTTTCTGCGGCACGAAACCTTCCGGTCTATCCGCAAGCTCTTCGACTCTATTCATCACCCCTACCGTAAGCGGCTTCCCGCATACTGAACAGATACCTTTATTCTTCCTGGTCTCAACAGGATTAAGTCTCACCTTACAGTTCCTATGACCGTCATAATGATACTTACCTTCTTCCGGAAAAAATTCGACGGTATAAAGAAACTTTTTATTATCTTTTGCCTTTAAGGCATCTATTATCGAATTATAACTCATTTCAGTATCAAATACATTTGCCTCTCTTCCGATCTTCGACGGGCTATGCGAATCAGAATTAGATATCAAACTAAATCTATCCAGTTTACTCCACCGCCAGTTCATGCCAGGATCAGAGGAAAGGCCGGTTTCAAGGGCATAAATGTCTTTAGCGTATTCTTCAAAGCATTCCTCTATAGAATCAAAGCCTGATTTAGAACCGAATAAAGAAAAATGCGGTGTCCATATGTGCCCTGGCACGACAAAAATATCTTTGCTGATACCGAACAGGATCTCTACCAAGTCCTTTGCATCTATACCTATAATCGGCCTTCCGTCTGCGGAAAGATTTCCATACCCGGAAAGGGTAGAATTTATCTTGTCGGCGACATCAAAACTGGGCACAAAAATGACATTATGAATCTTTCTCACCCTGCCATTTTTAGAATATATGGCTGAAATCTCACCTGTTAAAATAAAATTTACGCCTTTATATTCAAACAGCCCGTTGCCTGAATCCTTTAGACTGTCCTTTAACTCTTCAAGCCATAGATGATGCGTAATATCTCCTGTGCCTAACAAAGATATGCCCTTTAGCTTTGCATATTCTGCAAGTGTGCTCACCTGCATCCGAGGGCTTGTAGCACGACTATATTTAGAATGTATGTGAAAATCAGCTACAAATTTCATGCGCGAACTCCTTAGCGTTATCCCAGTGGGTTGCTTTCCAGAAAATCTTTGCACACGACGGGCACTGGAAAAAGTTTTTCTGTGTCTTAAATACGTATTCCGGCACCAATGTCCTAATAGAAACTTTATTTATCTTAAAAACCGGCTCATTACACTCACTGCATCTGGTCAATAAAGTCTTGTCACTAAGTCTTAACCTAATCTTCTTTTTAATTTCGGAAATCTGTTTTTTTAATAAATCCCCTCTCACATGCACGACCTTTAAATGTTTCATGTTAGTTAACTTAACTCTTTTTGTTATCACAATCCTCGATTCATTAAACGCTGTTACAAAAATGAGTTTCATATCATCCGAATCAAAATACACTGTATCATAACCCAAAAGCCTTAACCATCTGGTAAGCCTGCCGAGTTCTTTGGTGAGAATGAATTTCATACGGATTTTAATCAGTTTTAGTATAGACTAATTTGCCTTTACAAATCGTATGCTCAACCAGTCCTTTTAATCTTTTACCTAAGAATGCAGAATTTTTTGACTTGGATATAAAGTCCTCTTTATTTACCATCCATTCTTTCTCCGGAGAAAGAATTACTACATCCGCATCGCTCCCTACTCCTAAACTACCCTTCTCTATACCCAAAATCTTCGCGGGATTAACCGACACCTTTCTCACCAAATCGCTCCAGCCCAGTAGTCCCGTATGGACTAACTCAGTTATACAAACTGCCAGTCCTGTCTCTAGGCCTATAGTCCCTGATGCTGCATATTCAAATTCAATATCTTTTTCGTTCTCTGTATGAGGCGCATGGTCAGATGCAATAACGTCTATCACCCCGCTCTTTAAACCCTCTTTTATCGCCTTTACATCATCCATGCTTCTCAAGGGAGGGTTGATCTTCATATTTGTATTATAATTAAGCACTTCCTCCTCGCTTAAACTAAAATAATGAGGTGCTGTTTCAGCTGTAACTTTTATACCTTTTTTCTTTGCCCCAGCTATCATTTCTATTGATTCTCTGCAACTCACATGTGCGATATGCACATTCGCCCCAACCTTGGCTGCCAGTTTAATATCCCGCTCAACGCGTTTAGATTCTGACTCGTTCGAAACCCCCCGTAATCCAAGTCGTGTAGAAGTAAATCCCAGGTTGACCAAACCCTTACCGGAAAGAGTTCTGTCCTCCGAGTGACAGATTACCAGTAACTTTTCCTTCTTTGCCTTAGTAAAGGCCTCTAACATTATTCCACTATCATCCACAGATGTCCCGTCGTCAGAAATAGCAAGAAGGCCCTCTTTCTTAAATAGCCCGAAATCACACAATTCCCTACCCAAACGGCCATGAGTTATGGCCCCTGCGATAAATACATCTATACATGCGTTCTTCTTTACGATACCTTTTAATATCTTTACATTTTTTACACAATCAATCGCAGGCAACGTATTCGGCATTGCCAAAACACTTGTCACTCCTCCCTTAGCTGCCGACCTTGTCCCTGTCAGTATTGTCTCCTTGTCTTCCCTGCCTGGTTCTCTTAGATGGACATGCATATCTACAATACCAGGCATAACTATCTTATCCTTAGCATCTATTACGACATCTGCGGTTGTCTTTATATCCTTGGCTACCTTGCATATCTTGCCTGCACTTAAAAAAACATCCATTATCTCTTCTATTTTATCAACCGGATCTATCACAAGACCGTTTTTAATCAGTGTCTTCATCTTTACCCTTCTTGTTTCTTGCCTGAGATAGCCAAAAAAGCACTGCCATCCGTACTGCTATGCCATTGGTAACCTGCTCCAGGATAACAGAGTTAAGTCCGTCTGCTACCTCGCTTGATATCTCAACGCCTCTGTTTATCGGTCCGGGGTGCATTACTATGATGTCCTTCTTAGCCTTTTTCAATCTATCTTCGGTTATGCCAAAATTCTTGAAATATTCCAACTGTTGCGGAAAAACACCTTCTTCATCACGCTCAAATTGCATCCTCAACACATTCACGGCATCGGCATTGGAAAGCGCCTCATCAATGCTATTTGTTATACCGGCCCCCATCTTCTCTATGCCCGAAGGCACTAAGATGTCTGGTGCACAGACCATAACCTTTGCGCCCAATTTCGTCAATCCCCAGATATTCGATCTTGCCACACGGGAATGCGCGATATCTCCCACGATACTAACATTGAGGCCTTCTATGCGGCCCAATTTTTTCTTCAATGTAAATATATCCAGAAGGCCCTGTGTGGGATGCTCATGCCATCCGTCTCCTGCATTGACAACGCTTATATTTACGTGTCTGGCAAGCATTGAAGCTGCGCCTGAACAATTATGCCTTACCACAATTATATCTGCCTTCAATGCCTCTATATTCTTGCCTGTATCGTTCAATGTCTCTCCCTTTTTCACGCTTGATGTCTCAGTGGCAATATTAATCACGTCCGCCGACAACCTCTTAGCAGCGACCTCAAAAGAAACCCTTGTCCTTGTAGAAGGTTCGTAAAACAAATTTACAACTGTCTTTCCGCGAAGCGCAGGCACCTTCTTTATCGGCCTATCCAGTATTTCCCTGAAAGAATCCGCTGTATCTAAAAGCAAATTCATATCTTCTTTTGAAAGATATTCCAGCCCTAAAAGGTCTTTATGGACCCACTTTGCCTTTTTCTTTATTGTCGCTGTCCTATTCATTTTGCGCTTCCTCTATAAAAACACTGTCCTCTTCGTCCACCTCTTCTAATTTTACCTGCACAAGTTCTTTTTGAGATGTGGGTAAATTTTTTCCCACATAGTCAGCCCGGACAGGAAGTTCCCGATGTCCCCGATCTATAAGAACTGCAAGCTGGATGGCTCTTGGCCTGCCAAAATCTATAAGTGCATCTAATGCACACCGTACAGTCCTGCCTGTATACAACACATCATCTACAAGGATTATATTTTTTCCTTCTATATCAAAATCTATCTCTGTTTTATGTATCACTGGCTGTTCAGATACAACACTCAAATCATCCCTGTACAAAGTTATATCAAGCGCGCCTACCGGTAAACTGCTGCCATCTATGCTTTTGATTGACTGAACGATTCTCTCGGCAAGCACATATCCCCTCGTTCTAATACCTATTACTGCCAAATCCTTCGACCCCCTGTTCTTTTCTAAAATCTCATGGCTTATCCTTGTAATCGCACGAGCGATCTCTTCCTTTGTCAAGATATTTGCCTTTTTGCTAAACGACACCTATGCCCCCTTTTCATCTATAACAAAAAAATACCTTCCCGCTTATATTAACTAAAGCAAGAAGGCACGCTTTTTTCTTTTAGACTCTATTTTTCCCACTCTCTACTCCCTTACCAGCCTCTCAGGGCCGATTTAAAGGTGACTATTTTCAAAATATATTATATAATTTAACTTCTTTCCTGTCAAGCAATTACTAGAGACGGGCTTGTCTTAATTGTTCATATATATTCAAGGTGTTGTTCGTCACTATCTCTTTTGTGAAGCTCTGCTCAACCATCTGTCTTCCCGTATACCCAAGTCTATCGCGCAAATCACTATTGGCAATAAGTTGAATTGTCCTGGATGCAAGCGCCTCGAAATCTTTTATTGGAACCACAAATCCGTTAATACCGTCTTTTATAATCTCAGGCATCCCACCTGTATTTGTAACTACCATGGGCTTGGCTGAAGCAAGGGCTTCTAACATGGTAAGCCCGAATGGTTCAGCCGCAGTAGAGGGATAGACACAAACTGTTGAAGCAGTATATAGATCCGGCATATCTTCAAGTCTAAATGCATCTATAAGTACATTTTTTCTCATGTTAAAAAACTCTATCAAATTAACCATATACGCTATATCCTTCTCTTGGCTCTGTGCCCAGTCTATAATATTTCTTGTCCCGGCTAAGATTAGCATTACATCGGGAAATCTATCTCTTATAATTCTTAAGGCCTTTATACTGACATCGCAGCCTTTTGCAAGCCCCATTCTCGCAGGATGAAATACTATTTTTTTATTTTCAAGTTGAGGGTATTTTTTAAATATACTCTTGTATTTATTATTGGGATTATATACATGCTGATCTATCCCATGATGAACAACAGTTATCTTCCTGTGAGGACAGCCTACCCCTATCAATTCCTTTTTTATAAAGTGGCTGACTGCTATAATATGGTCCCACTTGATGTTTTTAGTAAGGTCTAAAAACAGATTATCATCCCATACATTATGTGCCGTAAGGATAAGAGGTATCCTATTTTTTTTTGCAAGTCCTTCTATAGTTTTTGCGTGGGGCTTACTAAAATAATGCATATTGTGACAATGTATAACATCCGGCCTAACTTTATTCAAAAATCTTCCGAAAGTTTCCTCAACCTCCTGAAGTATACCATTAAGGCCCCTCTTAACAAGCCAGTTTAGATCCATAACTGGTGCCCTGTAGATAGATACACCTTTATACTTATCTACCACCTTAGTCTTTTCAGCCGAGCCTGTCAAAAGATCTACCCTATGGCCCATCTTAACCATCTCAGGCAGTAGAATTGACAAATGGGTCTCAACCCCTCCGATTACTGGAGGAAATCCCCAATGAAGCTGTGCAATCCTTAACGATCTACTTTTGCTCATAATGTAGCCCTCCTCGAGAAAGTATACAATCTATTTGTCTCAATCCTACGAAGTAAGCCGTATACCTTTATTCTCAGCCTATCCTTCTTCCTCTTTGAAGAAAAGCTTAGACTAACACTGTGTCCTGTTACCATTACCTTAAGATTATATCCGCCCCACTTCATGCAAAAAGACATTTCTTGCCAAACCTCTGGCAGTCGCGGATGAATGGAAAGCGTTCCCTTTAATACCTTTACCCCTGCAAAACCACTGATTACTGCCTGCCAGACACCGCCTAAAGAAGCTGCATGCATCCCGTCATTTGTATTACCATATAAAAGATTTAAATCCATATTTAATGCGATACTAAAATATCTATAGGCTGTATCAAGATCATTTATATCAGCTGCCAAGGCAGCATGTGTAGCAGCGCTCAAACTAGACTTATGGAGCGTCCTCTTTAGATAATAATAAAAATTTTTCCTCTTTATCTTTACATCGAAATTATCCGATAAGATGTGTAAAAGCATGACAACGTCCGCCTGTTTTACAAGCTGAGTTTTCCCTATATCTTGCAATTTCACCTTCTTGGGTATACCTGGAATGGGTTGTTTTTTTAAATTTCTCAGCTCTATCTTTTTTCTTTTGAAAAATCCGTCAAATTGTTCTATCAGGCCATTGTCTTTTATATTAAAAACTATCTTTGGAAAAATATTTTTCCACTCCTTAATTTCACGTGGCTTCAAATTTATCTTTTTTGAAAGCCGGGTAAATTCTTTTGGATATAACCTTTTTAACTTCTGATACATACCATAACCTATCAATAAATTAAATCGAGCCATGCAATTCGTATAGGCATTATTGTCTACATCTTCATGAAACTCATCTGGCCCAATAACATGTTTTATCTCATACCTGTCTAAGAGTTTATTGTATTCAACTCTTGATGCCCAGAATCGCGCAGTCTCAAAAATCATCTCAAATCCATGACTTAACATAAATCTCTCATCTTGCGTGGCTACGTAATATTGATAAACCCCATAGGCAATATCAGCTGTAATGTGATGTTCCATCTCATGGGTGCGTATCTGGATAAGAGTTCCATCATAGTTTTTGGCCCAGGCAGGTGTAACCTCCTCTCCTGTATCAGCTGACTCCCAGGGAAACATAGCCCCATTATATCCGCGACTTTCCGCTATCTTCCTCGCATTGTCCAATCTATTGTATCTATAAAGAAGCATATTTTTAGCAACCTTGGGTATATTGTATATAAAAAACGGGAGTATAAATATATCCGCATCCCAGAAAATATGGCCGCGATATCCCTCGCCAGTTAAAGTCTTAGCACCTATACTCGACTCCCCATCCCCTTCTTTACCACATATCAATAAATGATAGATATTGAAACGGAGTTTCTTTTGGACATCCGGTTCCCCTTTTATTTTTATATCCGATAAACCCCATAACTTACCCCAAGAAGCAATATGCTCTTTGACCATCCTGTCAAAACCTAAGCGAATATGCTTTTTAAGAAAACCTTTGATCATAGCTTTTGTCTTTGACGAATTCTTGTCCTTTGACGAAAAAACTGAAAAAATGTTTGTTATACATATCGCCTGGTTCTTCTTTAGCTTTACATAAGTTGCTACGCCTTCAGCAAAACGCCTGGAGGAATTTTTTTCTATAATCAAAGATTTTCCATAGGCAATAAGTATATCCTTTTCCAATGTCCTTACTCCGACATATTCCCCTTTATCTAACTGTGTCACATCTTCTATCCTGAAATGCTTCTTATTCCCTTCTGTGAGAAATCCAATATTAGTCACTGATAAATCTAAAAGACTTTCAACAGTTAAAGTAACTCCTTCATCAAGCGCGGTTATATAAACTTGCATTGCTATAAGGTGTTTATCGCGCATACTCACAAATCTCAGGGACTGGTAATCAAATCTCTTTTTGTGGCTGTTCTGATAAATAGTGCGTCTGAATAAAAGCCCGTGACGCAAATCCAACATTCTCTCGTATTGTAACATATCCATAGTGCCTGCGCCGAGTCGTTCGCCGTTGGCTATTATCTTTAAATTTATAGGATTCGGCAGATTTACGAGTTCTGGTATCTGGGCGCCTGTCTTATCGTATAAACCAGCTATATATGTACCTGCCCTAGCATCATAAGGTACTTCTTCCAGTATTCCTCGGCTTCCTATATATCCATTTCCAAGGGAAAACTGACTTTCCCTCGAAGATTGCATGGATTTATCCCATTTCTTCTCTCGAATCCACCAGCTTTCATCGGATTTGTATTTAGCAAAAAAATCTTTCATATTGTCCAGTTTTAAAATAATGCTTTAATCTTCCCCAAATCAACTTCACCCAAATCACTTACCACCAGGTCTGCCTTATTTAAACGCTCAGGCTTTCCGTACCTGTCGATACCAATACATTTCATACCCGCGGCCTTGGCTGCCTGCACCCCTAACACTGCATCCTCAAAAACAACACATTTATTAGGTGAGACGCTGATCTTTTCTGCAGCCATAAAGAATACCTGGGGATCGGGTTTGCCTTTTGTTATATCATTACCCGTAATAATTACATCGAATAAATCGACTAAACCTGTCTTTTTGAGTATCGGTAAACAATTTTTACTCGAGGAAATCACGCCTACCTTCAATGAACTGTCTCTAATGGATTTTATTAAATCTACGGTGGTATTGTAAACCGGTATTTTCTCGTTTTCAAGATATTGAAGAAAATAGCCCTGTTTTTTATCACCGGCCTTTTTCAATTCATCCTCACTTATATCATCCAATATAGCCTTGGCCCCGTCAGTCCTAGGGATACCATCTACTTTTTGCTTGTAATCTTCAAATGTAAAATCCTTTCCATATTCCTTGAACATCCTCTGCCAGGCCTTAAAATGCAAAGGCACTGTATTAACTATAACCCCATCGAGATCAAAAATACCTGCCTGCATTCGCTACCTCCTACGGTATATCTACAGTGTCACCACATCATCCTTATTGTAAAGAGACAAAAATAAAAGCATGTATTCCTTTAGATGACGAGTCACAAGAAAATTCTGTCTTATATGTTCACGACCATTTTCACCAAGCCTTCGGGCATATTCTGGTACATTCAAAAATTGCTTTATAGCAAACGCGGCACCTTCTATACTATGGCATAAAAGACCGCTGTATTTATGTTTTATTTGTAGAGGTATGCCTCCGATATCCGATGCAACAACAGGCTTTCCTTTCCACAATGCCTCAGACACAGTTAACGCAAACCCCTCTCTAATAGACTTCTGCACTATAACATCAGATACCCTTTGGAATGCATTTATCTCAGTAGGAATATCTTCGATCAGCAATGCGGTTATATCAGGGTCTCCGCTTGAGGCCTCTATAACTTGACTATAAATTTTATCTGTTTCAGGATCATCTGCGGCGCGATTACCTATTAAAAGAAGCTGGCAGTCAATATATCTTTTTACCAGCTTATACGCCTTTATAACGCCCACAGGGTCTTTAAGGGCATCGTATCTGGAGATCTGGCAAACAATCGGCTTCTTCTCCGGATCTATATTGTATTTATTCAATACAGCATCGATCTCTCTTTGAGACAGTTCTCTATTTTTATCGCTAAAAGGGTCTATAGAAGGAGATATTAAAACCTGTTTCGTTTTCATTCGTTGCGCAAAATGCGCACTCGAAAACACGGCTGCATCATAATTATTAATAAAATTTTCTAAAAAGTTCCATACTTTTCTATCAGCGCTAGATATATCTACATGACAACGCCATATCCATTTACTCCCCTTCATACGGGATTTCCTCTCTACTAATGCAATAGGTTGAGGGTCATGGATAAACATTATATCTCCATATAGATTCATTTCTCTTATATTCTCTTGACTGGTATCGTTGAACTCCTTCCACATGCCCTCTGTAATAACTACGTCTTTTCCATGCAGTGCATTATGAATACTCTTGGTTACTTCAAAGAAGTCTTTATG
>JAHJHC010000070.1 GCA_018824145.1 Candidatus Omnitrophota bacterium
CGAAGAATAAAAATTGTTTAATAACTTCCCTTTATGTATAAATGAACACTCAAATCCTGATGCCTTTGTTATCTGCCTATCCTTGTAATAGAGGTTTACCGACCTGCTCTCCTGATCCGCAAATAACCTTAAATCCCCTTCTTCTATCGAATACTTCTTCAAAAATTGCTGCCTCTGTGTCTGGATCTTTTCCAGATATTTATCGAATGAGGAAATGATAAATTTTTCAAATAAGTTCTTTTCTTCACAGAACCTCACACTAAACTTCATCCTCCCGTCAATAGACCAAAGAGAAACCACTCTTTTTTCACTTTCATATCCTGTATTAAAAACTTTAATTATATCTTCTTCTCTTTTTTCTACGGCGACCCAAGGAAATTCCACATCATCACTCGAAAGCCCCATGCATTTCAATTCTTTGGTTTTAATAATCTCCTGCCATTCGCCTCTACGAGAAAACGGCGGAAATGAAAAATAGTCTTTTCTGAAAAAACATTTATTGTAACTTTCAGAAATCAACATATCCCAATGCAATCCGCTTATCTGGCTTATACCCTTCTTTCTGACATCTATATCAAATTTTATTTCATCTTCTTTTAATTCTATTCTCCATTGTTCAAGGATCTCTTTTTCATTCGAAAATCCTCGAATAAAAATGGCCTCTTTTTCCTTTTTTAAAATTTCCCATTCTAACTCCGGAGAAGAAACCCATGCATTGCTCTTATCATCCCAGAACGAGAGGGAACTATTTTCATTTCTTCCTAAAGGCTTATCTTTATAATTTATGAACAATCGGCCATTATTAAATGCGACCCGTAAATTATTATTCTCTAAAATTCCTATTCCTTCTTTCTTTCCTATTTTTTCCAGATAGCAGGATATACTTTTCAAAGGGTGCCCTGCGCTTACTATTTCTCCACCATCTAAAAACATCACCTTATCACAAAGTTCCTCTATCGTATTCATATCGTGACTCACTAACACTATAGTTTTATTTTCTTTTTTCAAACTGAATATCTTTTCCCTGCATTTTCTTTGAAAACCTTCATCCCCAACAGCCAAAATATCATCGACAAGGAGTATATCCGGATCTACGTGTATAGCCAAAGAGAAAGCCAACCTTGCATACATTCCTTGAGAGTAATATTTTAAAGGTGCATCTATAAACTTATCCAAGTCAGCAAATTCTATAATCTTATTTATTTTCTTATCTAATTCTTTTATGGACATCCCGTAAACCTGGGCATTCAAAGAAATATTCTCTCTCCCTGTAAATTCAGGATTAAACCCGGCACCTAACTCCATTAAGCTTGCAACCTTTCCTTCCACCTTAACTTCTCCTCTGTCAGGTGCTATTATGCCTGCAATCAATTTTAAAATAGTAGTCTTACCTGCGCCATTCTTTCCTATAATACCTATCGCCTCTCTTTTATCTACAGAAAAACTTATATCTTTTAAAGCCCAAAACTCCTCTAAAAAGACCTTCTTTTCCCTGATATATTTTATTCTATACCTTTCCCAGACATTATTAAAATCTATTGCCCGCATCATAGCCTCTTTGATAATTCTCTTTCCCCTCTAAGAAAAATATAGTATCCACCCAAGTAGAATAAAAGAGAGATAAACCCATTCGTCAAGATCATATAAAGATCAATATGTCCATAAAATAATACATCCCTGAAATTTACCATAAAATATGAGAGTGGATTAACCAAACCTATAATTCTATATGGGTAAGGGACCATTTCCAAAGAATAAAATACAGGGGTAACCCAAAACCAAAGCATCAAACCTAGAGAAAGAAAACAAGAGATATCTCTATAAAAAACATTAATTAAAGAAAAAATGAGCCCGAGACCCAAAAGAAAAAAGAGAAAAAATATCAATAATATAATGAGCAATGGAACAAATAATAATATTTTGCAATTAAACAGTATGAACAAGGGCATTATTACAGCCAAACCAAGAACAAAGTTTAAAAAATTCCCAAGGATAGATGATATAGGGACGATTTCCTTTGGAAAGGCCCTTTGTTTCAATATGGAACTACTGTTAATAAAAGAATTCGTAGCCTCTGACAAACTTTGGGAGAAAAAAATCCAGGGTAATATTGCAGAAAGAACAAATAAAGTGTAATTTGGGATAGATACTTTGAAAACCTTGGTAAATACCATGTTGATACTAAAAGCTAATACAAGAGGCAGGATGAGCGCCCACCACACCCCTAATTTTGAACCTGAATATTTATTCTTAAATTCTTTCTTAGATAAAGCCCATATAAAATCTATATTTAAAAAAAGCTGGAACAATCTTTTTCTATAACTTGCCTTCATATTATCAACCCATGCGTCTGTAGGATTCTATCGAAAAGGAGCTCTTATCTCTCTTTAACCAATAAGATTTAATAGATTTGTCTATTTTCTGGTCCAGGACATCCCTTCCTAAACACCTAAATAACATCCCTAAAGGCGCAAATATCAGATAAAATGCTATTATTAAACTAATATCACTAACTAACCGACTGATTACTAAAATAACAAAATCTAAAAGCTTTTTTATAGGCGCCAATACCCATGGATACAAAACAGCAAAGATTAAATTTAAAGACCCGACCCCTGAAAACCAGATAAAATGTCCTTTTTCTCTATAAAACATAATAAAACCAAGTATGTTCAAGCCTAAACCTAAACGAAAACCAAAATCCCTAAGTTCTTTTATGGATTTATCTTTCATTTTCGACAACACCCTTTATTCTAATCTAACTCGAAATACTGTTTTACCCCATGCTCTTCCGCTGGTTGAGAATCTTTATCCAAAATAAAACTCCCCATTACAAGATAGTCCATACCAGTACGCATAAAACATCGATATGCCTCTTCAGGACTTTGAACTATCGGTTCCCCTCTTACATTAAAAGATGTATTTATTATCACAGGACAACCTGTCTTTTTATAAACCTCCTTCAAGAGATCGTAATATATTTGATTAAAGCTATCTTTTGACACAGTCTGAATTCGCGCAGAATTGTCTACATGAGTAACTGCAGGGATATCAGAACGTATTATTTTCAGCTTAGCAAATCCTTTAACTCCGCTACCTGCTTTTGTTTTCAAGCGGCTATCTTTAACATCTGCTACTAAAAGCATATAAGGGCTATCGCAATTTATATCAAAATAATCTTTCGCCTTTTCAGATAAGACTGTAGGAGCAAAAGGCCTGAAAGACTCCCTGAATTTTATCTTAAGGTTCATGTGCGACTGCATATCCGATGAACGGGCATCACCAAGTATACTCCTCGCGCCCAGTGCCCTGGGACCAAATTCCATCCTCCCCTGAAACCAACCTATTACCTTATTATCTGCAATTAAAGAAGCGGTTTTTTTCAACAAATCCTCGCGGGAAAATTTGCTATAAGGTATATTGTTTTTCTTTAAATAGTCCTCGATATAATCGTCAGAGTAGCCTGGACCTAAATATGAACCCTTCTGCATATCTTTAAAATCAACTGCACTTCTCCTGTTTCCCAGGTATTTATACCAGATCCTCAAAGCTGCACCTATCGCACTCCCAGCATCACCTGCGGCAGGTTGTACCCATATTCGCTCAAACGGCCCTTCTCTTAAAATCCTTCCATTAGCTACGCAATTTAATGCAACACCTCCTGCCATACACAGATTTTTTTGACCCGTAGCCTTGTAAACATGGCGAACCACCCTAAGCATAATCTCTTCAGTTACTACCTGGATGGACTTTGCCAAATCCATCTCTTTTTGTGTAATCTTTGTCTCAAGTTTCCTAGGAGGCCCCCCGAATAATCTATCAAATCTCTTGTTTGTCATTGTAAGTCCTACACAATAATCAAAATATCTCATATTAAGCTTGAAAGAACCGTCTTCTTTTAAATCAATAAGTTCATTCAAGATCAAATCTACGTATTTAGGTTCGCCATAAGGGGCAAGCCCCATGACCTTGTATTCTGCTGAATTAACTTTAAAACCTGCATAATAAGTAAACGCGGCATACAAAAGCCCTAAGGAATGAGGGAATTTTAATTCATATAAAAGACTAAAATCACTATCCTTTCCGACTCCAAAACTTGCGGCAGCCCACTCACCCACACCATCCATTGTGAGGATCGCTGCTTCTTTAAATGGAGAGGGATAAAAACTGGCTGCGGCGTGCGATTCATGATGTTCAGTAAATAAAATCGTCTTATGAAAGCCTAAATTTTTATATATCAAATGAGGCATCCATAATCTTTCCTTGAGCCACAAGGGGATAGCCTTACGAAAAGACTCAAAACCTAAAGGCGCGTAAGAAAAATAAGTAAGAAGGATCCTCTCGAATTTTAAAAACACCTTATCGTAGAATGCAACGAAAGATAAATCTTCAGGCATTATCCTGGCTTCATCTAAACAGTATTTTATAGAGTTTACCGGGAAATTAAAATCATGCTTTTTACGACTAAAACGCTCTTCTTGTGCCGCAGCGATAATCTCTCCATCTTTAATGAGAGCACAAGCTGAATCGTGATAATAACAGGAAAGCCCTAGGATATAAGTAGGCATCTTGCTATTTCTCTCCCCTCTAATATTGCATCTTCCATTGACATGTATCTCCAACTACCGTATCTACCAACAGTATATATACCAAATCTCCTAAGGTAATTTTTTATGGCCTGTACCGCTGATTTGTGATTTGAATCATATAATATATAGCCATATTTAATATCTATAGGGAGACATGTCTCGATCTCACTTTCATTGCAAATAATTCCCAGTATTTTCAGATCTCTTATAACATCAGTAATCGTCTTCTCCTTATCTATATGTTTATTATCCGAATAAGAAACCTCAGCATATACCGATGTCCTTTTAGTAGGTGCCACATCCATAGAAAAATTCGTAGGAAAACCAAGCCTATAAAAAACAATGTTATCCTCAGGATAGTATACCCAATGCCTGTCTGTTATATCATCTTTTTTGATACCTAAATTCACTACAAAAATAGATATGTATTTTAGCATGGAGAAAGCCTCTTTTATTTGCGGGGAAAGATTGACAAGCAGCTTAAAAAGCTCAGGCATCGGAATTGAAGTCACTAGATTCTTAAACCTTTTTATCATACCATCTTCAAAGACGATCTCTTTTCTATACTGGTCTATGGTAACTGCTTTTTTGTTCACGTAAACATTGTTTGTATTTTGCAAAAATCCTTCTACAAGTTCAGATATCCCGCCTTTTACAGGATACCAGAACCTTGAATTATACCCATACAACCTAGTATTACTCGATATAGCACCTACTACTGCATCTTCAAGTGTAGGCACTGGCACAAAACCATCTAACCAGTCACAGGTAATATCAGCCGGTTCAATAGTCCAGAATTTTCTATTATATGGGAGCATAAAATGTTCAGCTATACCATTTCCAAACGTTCCTCTTATCCAGTTCTCAAAATTTCCATTTGATCCTTCTCCAGATCTACCCTCTCTCTTAGAAAGATTTGCTGAGACAAGACTCCCTCTAGCTTTTATAAGACCTAAGAGACAGTCTCTAACCACACCTTTTGGAAGCCCATAAAAATTTGCCTGGAATGGATATCGCGTAAAACTACCCTTTGAATATATCCATGAATTACGTTTATGAGGCGCCAGATTTTCACCCAAGAGTTGCCTGACCAACGAAAAAGTATACTC
>JAHJHC010000071.1 GCA_018824145.1 Candidatus Omnitrophota bacterium
CCGTACTCATCAGTGCCTGTGGAAAACAAGACCTCGTCGCCTTTAAGCCGTTTGAATCTCGAAAGCACATCACAGGCTATATTGGTATAAGAATGGCCTATGTGAGGATTTCCATTTACGTAGTATAAAGGAGTGGTTATGTAGAACTTTCCCATAAACTATAGGTTAATGACAAATGAACAAAGCACAAATAATAAAACATCGGTTTTGATATTTGAATTTTGGATTTATTTTGTGCTTTGAATTTTGTCATTTGGATTTACTTGTTATAGTCCAACTCGATCTGTTTACCTTCTTCCAACTCTACAACTACCTTGCGTTTTAATGCATTAACACTTATTACCCTGCCCTTACCTTCTTTTGTCTTGATCTTTTCTCCCTCCTTAGGAAGGCCTTTCAAATATTTTTTATAATTCTCGTATTCGTAACCCAGACAACACATCAATCTACCGCAGCAACCTGAAATCTTAGAAGGATTAAGCGAGAGATTCTGCTCTTTTGCCATCCTTATGGTTACAGGTTCAAAGTTCTTTAGAAATGAGGCACAGCACAAGTCCCTGCCGCAATGCCCTATCCCCCCCAGCATCTTTGCCTCATCTCTAACCCCTATCTGTCTTAACTCTATCCTAACCTTAAAAATGTGAGCCAGGTCTTTAACCAACTCTCTGAAATCTATCCTTCCCTCAGAAGTAAAATAAAAAATAAGTTTTGTCCTATCAAAGGAATATTCAGCATCTATAAGCTTCATGTCCAGCCTACGTTCCTGAATTTTCCTCACACATGTCTGGAACGCGTTTTTTATACGCTTCCTATTTTCATTTATACGATACATATCTTCCTTTGTTGCTATACGCACAATCTTCTTCAATGGCTTCTCAAGATCCGCCTCCAAGATAATCTCCGGCTCACTTATTATCTGCGCATATTCCTGGCCCCGCTCAACTTCAACTATTACAAAATCACCTACCTTGGGTTTCATATCGTTAGTATCATAATAGAGAATATTTCCCGCCTCTCTTAATCTTAATTGTATAGCCTCTTGCATAATACCGCCTATTGGTTCCATGCACCAGTCGTTAGTGCGCTCAATTATTTTTCAAACTAACTGCCAGATTAAACAAACTGATCTTGGGATTGATATTCCCTCTGATGTATCCAATCGTATCCATTATATTCAAAAGGTCTTTTTGCAGCTTCTCTGTCGAAAACCTGCTTGAATAAGAAAGGATCTGTTCGAATTTATCTATATTTAAAAATTGCTCTTGTTCTTGTGTAAACTTTGCCACTAAAAGGTCCCTATACCAATACAAAAGCATATAGAGAGAATCTTCTACATCTTCAGATACGCCTTTACTTAACACATTCTCTCGTAATATTGCAGTTTTTCTCAAAAAAAAGTCGTTTAGTGCCTCTTCCCGCTGCAACAACATACCTTTCTTTTTAAAATTTATAGCCTCTCCCAGGCTACCCATTGCCATATGTGAAAATAAAATTGCTTCAACCTCGTCAAACTTGCGATCTTTTTGAAGAAATTCATGGATCCGGATCTGGCTCAGAGGATAAAATTTCAGGATCTTGCATCTTGAAATAACAGTTTCTAAAAGGCCTGAAATATTAGAAACAGTTAATATAAATATATGGTTCTCAGGTGGTTCCTCTAGAAGTTTCAAAAGGGCATTCTGTGCCTCTTCAGTAGTCATCTCTGCGTTATTTATAATGAGAACTCTTTTTCTCCCTTCATAAGGTTTCAAACTCGCCTGATAGATGACCTCTCTGATCCTATCTATCTTAATAGATCGAGACGCGCCTTCTGGATATAGCTCAAAGACATCAGGATAGTTCATGGAATCTATCCTTTTACATGAACTACATCTATCGCAAGCATCCTTATCTTTAAGTTCACAATTTATGGCCTTTGCAAATTCAATGCTTACACTGCGTTTTCCCACACCATTGGGCCCTAAAAACAGATAACTGCCTCTGATCTGATCCTGACTTATTATGTTCTTAAGGGATCTTATTGCAATATCTTGTCCGATTATATTGTCAAATGACATGATCTATTTTACTCTATACTTTTCCCAACTTGTGTAGAACGATCTTCCTTATCTTTTCCCTTGCCTCGCTTATATCTCCGACTGCGGATATAATTTTTACCCTATCAGGCTCTCTTTTAGCAATAGAAAGGTATCCTTTCCTCACCTTATTGTGATACATGAGCGACTTTCTCTCCATTCTATCTTTATCCCTGCCTGAGCGTAAAAGCCCGAGTTTTGTATCTATATCCAATAAAAAAGTAATGTCAGGTGCTATTCCTCTTGTGACAAGATTAGCTACATCCTCTATAATCTTTAAATCAATGCCTCCCGCGTATCCCTGGTATGCTAAAGTAGCATCTGTAAATCTATCGCAGATAACTATCTTACCCTTTTTCAAGGCCGGTAAAATAACCCTTTTTACTATCTGTATTCTTGCAGACATATACAAAAGCATCTCACAAACTACATCCATATCTTTATTCTTAGGATCCAATAAGACCTTCCGTATTTTCTCACCTATAACAGTGCCTCCCGGCTCTCGTGTATGGACGACTTCAAATCTTTTCTTCCGCAAATAATCATAAAGCAATTTAGAATGCGTACTCTTACCGCTTCCCTCTGGCCCTTCGAATGTTATGAATAATCCTTGTTTTAGCATGATAATCTATTTCTCTTACTCTTCGCTCATAATAGGCGGCAGGAAAACTTTTGAAGGACGTTCGGCCAAAATTTGTTATTTGTAGATGTGGGCCTCACTCTGTTTTATTTTGACAGGCAATCTTCTTAGTTATTTGAAGATTTTCTGTTTCGCAAAATAAAGAAGCCTTCAAAAGTTTTCCTGCCGCCTACATACGCAACTCTAAATTATACGAAGTATCATCAAACTGCTTTATTTCAGACGCCAGGTTGTTTCGTCCTTCTGGTCTTCGAGAATAACACCCGCCTTATTCAACTCTTCCCTAATCCTATCAGCTGTCTTAAAATCTTTCTTTTCTCGAGCTTTATTTCTCTGATCTATTAAATCCTCTATTTCTTTTGCCATCTTTACAGGAAACGTCCGCTTCCCGCTAAATAAACCAAGTACTGTACCCAATTCATACAAAGTTTGCTCAGCATGTTTTACATTAGCAAAACCACAACCCTCATCCATCATGCTCTTGTTGATATACGTGACAAGCTCAAATAAAACTGCAAGTGCCTCAGCAGTATTAAAATCATCATCCATAGCCTCTTCAAATCTAACTCCCAAATCATCTATACGGCTATTAATATTCGAATCTTCATTATACTTTCCTTTCGGAAATTTCACTATCTTATCAAACAATATATAAAACCTCTCTTTAGCCTTCTTTGCCTCATCCATCCTCTCCCATGAAAAATCTACAGGTTTAGAATAGTGACTTTGTAAAAATAATATTTTAAGGACATCTGCCGAATATTTACCCAGCACCTCATCTACGGTAACGAAATTCCCCAGGGACTTGGCCATCTTTTCCTTATCGATGGTCAAAAGGCCGTTATGGATCCAGTAATGGGCGGATTTTTTTCCTGCACCTTCTGACTGTGCGATTTCGTTCTCATGGTGGGGAAAGATAAGATCCATGCCTCCGCCGTGTATATCAAACTCATCTCCCAATATATCCGAACTCATCACTGAACATTCTATATGCCACCCAGGCCGACCCGGACCCCAAGGACTAGGCCAGGAAGGCTCGCCTTCTTTAGCCTTTTTCCACAACGCAAAATCAAGCGGGTCTTTTTTATTCTCTCCGGGAGAAATCCTTGCCCCAGTCTCTAACATTTCAAGGCCCTGATTCGATAATTTACCGTAGTCCTTAGCCTTCCTCACATTAAAATACACATCCCCCTCTGATTCATAAGCCACTTCTCGCTTGATCAATACAGATATGAAACTTTTCATTTTTTCTATGTACTCTGTGGCCTTTGGCTCTTTATCAGGCTGTTTAATGCCTAAGGCCTCCATATATTTATGATAAGATTTAAGATACTTGTTCGAAACCTTTTTTACCGCATTATTTAAATCTTCTTCTTTAAATTCCTCTTTGGCTTTATTAATGATCTTATCGTCTACGTCAGTAACATTTCTCACAAAAGTTACTTTATATCTTTTATACTCGAAATACCGGCGAATAACGTCGAATATATAAGCACTCCTTGCGTGCCCTATATGCGGATCACCATAAACCGTGGGCCCGCATACATACATGCTGACTTTATTTTTCTGTATAGGCTTAAAATCTTCTTTCTTTCGGGTAAGTGTGTTATAGATTTTAATGGTCATAACTAATAAATAGAGATATGTAATGATTGAGTTAATGAGGAGTACATGATATACACAAAAGCAAAAGTAGGTGTGTGAGCGAATTGAAAATTTAGCCTTTTATGGAACATTTTGACGGTTTTTTTGCCACATTTTATGAGGCGAAAAGGACGGAAACTGTTCGAAGCCGATACCCTGTTTGTGTCGGCAAGTTTTTCCGTCCCCGTCAAAATGTGAAATAAAAGGCGTTCCCCGCTTCATGCGGGGAAAATTTTCATCTGAGCGAACATACCTACTTTTGCTCTCATCGTCTTATCACTGCATTAACTCACCGATTAATAGCAAGATCTTTTTTTTTACTACTTCTCAGAGACCAAACACGCAATAGCATATGCTGCGACTGCCTGGCCTCTCCCTATGGCACCAATCCCTTCCTGCGTTGTTGCCTTTACACTAATATTATCCAGGTTAATACTAAGTGCCTCGCTGATTTCCTTTCTCATGCCTTCTTTAAAAGGCGCGATCTTAGGTTCTTCTAATATAACAACAGAATCCACATAATCCACCTTTAGTCCTTTTTCTCTTATCTTTTCAAGGACCATTTTTAAAAGTTCCGTACTTCGTATGCCAGCATACCTACCATCAGTTACGGGAAACTGGTGGCCTATGTCATCGAGTCCAGCCGCACCTAAGAC
>JAHJHC010000072.1 GCA_018824145.1 Candidatus Omnitrophota bacterium
CGGTTTACGGCTCGCTTCTGTGGTACGCTAGCGCCTGGATACATGATCGAAGCTCGCCGTAAATCCTTGCGGACTTTTGCCAAAATTTTCCTGATGTGCCAGACAGCCCTAGCCCTCTGGCAAAAAGACGAGCGAGCACAAAAACAGAGCAAAATTTTCACGCTGGGGAAATTTTGCGTCCCCGAAACTGCTGGTCTGACTTGGGTAAATTACTTCGAGAATGTAGCGAAGCGTTTCAAATTTTTACTCATGATTTATTGACAGTTTGCGAATAGTTATATATAATCTAATAGTTTAGCCTATAACAGGAGATAGATAGGTATGTTGCCTAATACTAAAGGTAAATTTAAGGATTTTGGGGGTAAGTTTGTCCCTGAGACATTGATGGTGGCTCTTGAGCAACTGGAAAGAGAGTATAGAAAGGCCTCCAGGGATGCTAAATTCAGATTAGAGCTGGATGATTTACTAAAGGTCTATGCAGGAAGGCCTACCCCGCTTTATTTTGCTAAAAATCTGTCTAAAAAAACAGGGCTCAAGATTTATCTTAAAAGAGAGGATCTGCTCCATACGGGTGCGCATAAGATCAATAATACACTCGGCCAAGTGCTTCTGGCTGTCAGGATGGGTAAATCACGTATAATCGCAGAGACCGGCGCAGGCCAGCACGGGGTAGCCACTGCAACTAGTGCTGCTGTATTTGGGCTTCCATGCCATGTATATATGGGGATTGAAGATATAGAGCGTCAGTCATTAAACGTATTCAAGATGAAACTCTTGGGTGCAAAGGTTATCCCTGTTTATTCCGGTAGTAAAACCTTGAAAGATGCTACAAATGAAGCTATAAGAGACTGGGTTACGAATGTTCGGACTACACATTATGTTTTAGGTTCTGTTGTCGGCCCGCATCCTTATCCTATGATGGTCCGAGACTTCCAGGCTGTGATTGGAAAGGAAACAAAAAGGCAGATCTTGAAATATGAAAACGCACTTCCTGATTATTTAGTGGCGTGTGTAGGCGGGGGAAGTAATTCAATAGGATTATTCCACCCGTTTTTTGATTCCAAGGTAAAGTTTATCGGGGTGGAGGCAGGGGGGTTGGGTTTAGCTACAGGAAAACATGGTGCGGCGCTTTGTAAAGGTAAACCAGGTATTTTACATGGGAGCAGGAGCTATTTGCTGCAGGATAAGGACGGTCAGATAAAAGTGGCGCATTCAATATCTGCCGGCCTTGACTACCCTGGCGTAGGTCCTGAACACTCGTATTATAAAGACATACATAGAGCTCAATATGTATCCGTAAGTGATAAAAAGGCACTTGAAGGATTCAAGATGTTATGTGAGATAGAAGGGATTATACCCGCGTTAGAGCCGAGCCATGCTATATATTACGTGGTAAAAGAATTGGTCAGGAAAATAAAGAAGAATAAAATAGTGATAATCTGTCTTTCCGGCAGGGGCGACAAGGACATAGATATTATTAAAGCTATTCATGTTAAACCGCATTGATAAAAAATTCAGAGAATTAAAACGGAACCGAAAGAAGGCGTTTATTGCTTTTTTAATGGCTGGAGATCCTTCTCTCCGCGTTACTAATGACCTTATCTTTGAGTTGGAAAAAAGTGGGGCAGATATTATTGAATTAGGTATACCCTTTTCCGATCCTCTCGCAGACGGCCCTACTATACAAAGGGCGTCTGAACGGGCCTTGAAGAATCGAATAAATACAGATTCAGTCTGTAACCTGGTTAGAAACGTCAGGTTAAAGACAGATATCCCGATAGTTTTTTTAACATATTATAATTTAGTATACCAATATGGTTTAGAGAGATTTGTTGGTAAGGCCTTATCATCAGGGGTGGACGGGGTTGTTATACCTGACCTGCCGCCTGAAGAATCAGACGAACTGCGACGTATTGCGAAAAGGAGGAAATTCTCTATTATACATCTTGTTGCGCCTACGAGTTCGAGCGGGAGGATAAAAAAAATCATAGACGCCTCAAGCGGATTTATATATTACGTTTCACTTACGGGTACTACCGGCGCAAGGAAAGAATTGCCGAAGGAAATCATAGGTAGTTTGAGGAAAATAAAAAGGATGTCGAAAAAACCTATATGCGTAGGGTTTGGTATTTCAAAACGGGAGCAAGTACGGTCGATTTCAAAGTCAGCCGACGGTGTTATTGTCGGAAGCGCTATTATAAAAGTAATCGAGCAAAATTTAGGCAAGAAGGGCCTCGTGAAAAAAGTAGGGGATTTTGTAAGGAAACTTAAATAATAAGGAGTAGAAATATGCATGCGGTTATAATGGCTGGTGGAAAAGGTGAGAGGTTGTGGCCGAAGAGCACTAGGGGTAGGGCAAAGCACGTTATTGCTTTTGGCACAAGGAATGTAATGATACAGGAGACTATCAATAGGTTAAAACAAAACCTTCCTTTGGAAAATATATATATCGTAACGACGAAGGCACAGTATCCTACCCTGAGACCTTATGTGTCGTTCCTTAAGAAAAAGAATATTATTTTGGAGCCGGAAGGCAAAGATACTGCCGCAGCCATTTGCCTCGCAGCGTCGATACTAAAAAAGAGATTAGGCAATGTAACTATGGCGGTTTTGCCTGCAGACCATATAATAAAAAATACGCGGGTATTTTTCAAGAATCTCTTATCTGCCGAAAAGATAGCTGATTCCAATACCGGATTAGTAACGATAGGCATAAAGCCGAAGTATGCGTCTATCGGATACGGTTACATCCGGATCGGGAGACGTCTTTCAAATTGTTATGTTGTCAAGAGGTTCGAGGAAAAACCTAAAAGGATAAAGGCCGAGAAGTTTTATAAACGAAAGAATTATCTCTGGAATAGCGGGATTTTCGTATGGAAGGTGGATTCTATCCTGGCTGCGATAAAAAGGCACACGCCCCATCTGTATTATTGTCTTAAAGATGTCGTGGGAATCGAGGGTAAATACGGCTATTCGGTAAAATTATCAAACGAATATTCCAGGCTCAAACGTGTATCCATAGATTACGGTGTCATGGAGCCGATAACAAAAAACAGGACACAAAAGATATTCTGTTTGAAGGCTGGATTCGACTGGGTGGATATAGGCTCTTGGTCCAGCTTGGAAGAGATATACGATAAAGACACCAAAGGCAATATTATTCTTTCAAATAGCGCCCTCTTAGATGTCAGGAATTCCACTGTAATAGGAGAGCGGGGTTATAAAATCGGCATAATCGGCGTGAAGGATTTGATAATAGTCCACACTAATTCCGGCACGCTGATCTGCGATAAAAACAGGGCTCAAGAAGTAAAAGATTTAGTAAAAAGTTTTAAATGAGGATCCTCGCGCTTGACTTAGGAGAAAAACGTATAGGAGTTGCCATAAGCGATGCGCTGAATATTACTGCCCAGGGTTTAGAGACGATTCATCGTAAGAGTACGAAACACGCGATAGATAGGGTCATGTCCTTAGTAGAAGAGTATGATATCGTGAAAATCATTGTAGGAGCGCCTTTTAATTTAAACGGCACAGAGGGTAATAGCATGGGACTTGTTAAGGAATTCACCTCTCTATTAGAGAAGGAAGTATCAATTGACATTGAGATGGTGGACGAGAGGCTTACTACAGCTCAGGCTGAGCGCGTACTTTTAGGGGCAGATGTCTCCAGGAAGAAACGCAAGGCCTATATTGATAAGATTGCAGCTCA
>JAHJHC010000073.1 GCA_018824145.1 Candidatus Omnitrophota bacterium
CAGGAATGAGCGTTACAGTAGAGGTGGTCGAGAAAAAGGCAGCTGATGTCCTTACTATTCCTTCAAAATCCATACATTACGACGGGGAAAGACGATTCGTGTTGGTCCATGACCCTCGCGGAAAGATTACTGAACGCGATATCAGGATAGGGTTAAATAATGACCAGACAACCGAGGTTGTTTCAGGGTTGAGTATTGAAGATAGTGTAATAATCCAGGACACCTTGTATTTACCCAAGATGAAAAGTTTAGGTAAAAACCCGTTCATGCCCGAGAGAAAGAGATAATGATAGAAATTAAAGATCTCTCTAAGACCTATGGCAGGGGAAAGGCTTCTGTTTTTGCGTTAAGAGATGTTTCCATTACTATTCAGCAGGGCGAATTCGTGGCTATCATGGGGCCTTCGGGTTCCGGTAAGTCCACGCTTCTTCACATGCTGGGTTTTCTGGATCGCCCGGACAAAGGTTCATACAGGATTTTAGACACAGAGGTCTCTAATCTTTCCGACGACGGACTCGCCCATCTTAGGAATCGCCTGGTTGGCTTTGTATTTCAGCAGTTTTATCTTCTTCGCAGGACCAGCGCACTCGAGAATGTCGAGCTCCCGCTTATCTATTCAGGCAAAAAAGCCGTCATCGAAAATGCCAGGAAAAATCTGGACTCAGTAGGGCTTTCCGGCCGCATAGCGCATAAACCGAATGAACTGTCGGGAGGTGAACAGCAAAGGGTAGCTATCGCACGTGCATTGGTAAATGATCCGTTAATCATTTTGGCAGACGAACCTACCGGAAACCTGGACACAAAGAGTGAAGAAGAGATAATAAAGATACTTAAAGGATTAAACGAACAGGGGAAGACTATAATCCTGGTTACGCATGAAAAGGAGATTGCCCAGCATGCCAAGAGGATTATAACCATGCGCGACGGGAGTATTATATCGGACGACATCAAGGAAAAAAACAAAGGCCATTTAACAAAAGAGGAGATTATTAAAGAACTGGTCAAAGAGGGCCATTCTTATTTCGTCGGGGTTGAATTCAAAGAACATATCCGGCAGTCATTCAGAGCGATATTCGCGAACAAGGTCCGTTCGTTTCTTTCAATGCTCGGGATACTTTTCGGCGTGGCAGCGGTAATAGCAATGCTCGCGCTCGGCCAGGGCGCGAAGGCGTCAATGGAAGAAAGGATCAAATCTCTCGGCTCAAACTTACTTTCAATACAGGGTGGCTCAGCAAGAGTAAGGGGTGCTGCCCACGGAGCAGGTACTATGACGCGGTTAGCTCCGGCCGATATTGACGCTATAAGAGACCTTGAGCCTATGGTGAAAAATGTCAGTGGTTTCGCGAGCGGCAGCGGGCAGGCAGTCTATAAGAATAAAAATTGGAATACGAGGATAGAAGGCGTCGGATATGATTACGGAAAAATGCGCGCCACGATCCCTGAGATAGGGAGATGGTTTTCAAGGGAAGAAATTGCCCGTAGAGATAAGGTAGCCATACTGGGGCTGTCAGTGGTGAACGAACTCTTCGGCAATATGAATCCCGTGGGCGAGACTGTTAAGATAAATCGGATTAATTTTAAGGTAATAGGAGTTGCTCCTAAAAAAGGTGCGGGCGGCTGGCGGGATCAGGATGATATCATTTATATTCCTGTCACAACAGCCATGTACAGGATGCTTGGCAAAGATTATTTCGACGGTATTTACGTTGAAATAAGCGATGTCGAGTCAATGGAAAAGGCGCAGGAGAAGATTAAGCTCCTTATAGCGAAGCGGCACCGTATAACCAGAGACCCTGATGACTATTTCCACATACATGACATGAGCGAGATACAGGAGATGCTTTCTTCTACCACCCAGACCATGAGTATGCTCCTGGGCTGTATTGCGGCGATATCTCTTCTCGTGGGCGGCATAGGCATCATGAACATCATGCTGGTATCTGTTAGCGAGCGCACGCGGGAGATAGGACTGCGCAAGGCAGTCGGAGCCCAGCCCAGGGATATCATGATGCAGTTTCTTATCGAGTCAGTGATTATGACTCTTAGCGGCGGATTGATGGGTATACTGCTTGGCGTATTAACGTCTATCACTCTTTCATATTTAGCCGGATGGGCTACTAAAGTTACTATTTTCAATATCATACTTGCCACGAGTTTTTCCATAGCTGTAGGCATGTTCTTTGGTCTCTGGCCGGCCAAGAAGGCATCGGAGCTTAATCCTATAGAGGCATTAAGATATGAATAATGAAAGAAAAAACAGATTCAATCAATATTTTAAGGAAGGAGTAAAATGAAAAAACTTTTTAAGCGCAAAAGCTCTTCAGTATCACCAGAGGTTAAGCCGGATGTAATAGTCCTACTTAATAATATGCAACAGCAGTTAGTTTTTTTGGAGAAGAAGATGGATATCTTGATCAGGCAGTCTTCACCCCAGCGTTTTGACCGCTTTCCCCATCATGACAAAGGGAAACAACACAATAGTCCCAGAGGAAGAAACTTTACTCAAGTTATTTGCTCAGACTGTAAAAAAGAATGCGAGGTCCCTTTCAAACCCAGCGGAGGCCGCCCGGTATATTGTAAAGAGTGTTTTTCAAAACGCAAAGATGGCAGTTTTGATAAACGGCAGGAGGGCGAAGACCGAAGGCCCGGTAAAAGCAGGAAGCCGGTTTTTCGTCGACGAAAAGGACGTGTTTGAGTATTTAGATAAGAGTGGCTGGTAATTTACTGTCTACCTATAGCCTTAATCTTAATAATAAAAATTTAAGTAAGAGGAAGATTTAGTGTCGTTCGATACTATTATAATCGGAGCAGGGCCGGCTGGTATGATGGCTGCAATTCGCGCCGCAGAGAGGAATAGAAAAGTCCTTCTCATTGAACGAAATAATATCCTGGGCAGGAAGCTCCTTATTTCGGGAAACGGACGATGCAATCTCACGAATTCTTGCGATATCGAGGATTTTCTCGGGAAATTTTCTGAATCGCGTGATTTTTTGAGAAATACCTTCGCAAAATTTTTCAACATTGACCTCCTGTTATTTTTTAAAGATAGCCATATTAAATTTAAGACAGAACAAAATGGATGTGTATTCCCGCAAAGTGATGATTCAAGCGATATCCTGGATGTTTTAAAATTAAAGTTAAAAAATAAGAATATTAAAGTTCTCTTGGGAGAGCGCGTGTGCAAGATTATTGTAAGGAATAAGAAAATAGAAGGCGCCCTTACATATTCCCGGAAGCATTTTGCAGCGGAACATATTGCTATTACTACAGGCGGACTTTCTTATCCTGAAACAGGATCGACTGGCGACGGATATAAGATTGCCCGAAGACTCGGTCATGAAATAGTGCCCTTGAAACCAGCGCTTTCTCCTATTCATATTAAGGAAAGATTTATAAGAGACTGGCAGGGCATATCGCTCGTGGATGTGAGCTTGACACTTTTTGCAGGCAATGAAAAGATAGATGAAAGATCCGGCGAAATGATATTTACTCATTTTGGTTTATCAGGACCGGTTGTATTTGATATAAGTGCATCTGTTTACGACGCCTTAAAACTCAAAAAAGAGGTAACGATAGCTATCAACTTTAAGCCTGCCCTTGATCACAAAGGACTGAATACCATATTGTTGAGCGAGTTTAAGAAAAATCCCGGGAAGACCATTAAAAATACATTTAAGAATCTACTGCCGCAGGGTGTAATAAGGCAATTTCTTGGGTACTGTGATATAAACGGAGATAAAAACACAAGCCAGATTACAACCGAAGAAAGAAAAAGGCTTGCGAAAGGCTTTTTTGACTTAAGATTGACTGTAAAGGATGAGATGCCGATCAAAGGCAGTATTATTACCAGAGGCGGTGTGAATACAAAAGAGATAAACCCGAAAACCATGGAATCAAGACTCATGAAAGGAGTTTTTTTTGCGGGGGAGGTAATAAACATAGATGCCAAAACAGGCGGATACAACATGCAGGCGGCATTTTCTACAGGATGGGTCTGCGGGGATAATATATAAATAGGGTTTCAAGAAGACATGGGCAGAACTGAAAGTTAAACAGAGATAAAAGGAGAGGAAAAGATATGAAGACAAGTATACCTTTCGAAGGTGTCTTAGTGGCTACATTGACCACGATATTGTTTTTATATTCGGCGAATACAACGTATGCATCATGGAAAGAGGAGAAAAAAGATAAAGAACTCGAGGCATTGCAGAAACGCTTTGAATGGTGGCCTACAGATGCCCAGCCAGGTCCTTTAAAGG
>JAHJHC010000074.1 GCA_018824145.1 Candidatus Omnitrophota bacterium
AGGCCCGAATCATCGACTGCTTCTTTAGCGGCAGTTACTGCAAACTGCACGAATTTCTCCATCCGTCTTAATTCTTTTTTATGGATAAAAGGGTGGGGGATGAAATTTTTTACTTCTCCTGCAACACGGGAATCATAATCTTTACAATCAAAGCTAGTCATCGGCCCAACGCCGCTCTTTCCGTTTATAAGCGAAGACCAGAACTCTTCTTTATTATTGCCGACAGGTGAAATTATGCCTAACCCTGTAACCACAACTCTACGTTTCATAAATTAACTACCTCAAAAATAAAGGGCTAGAAGAGAACTTGAAATTAGATTTTTTCCTCCTCTAACCCCTCCATGCTCAAAATAAACAGAAAGCAGGTCACCTATTACTTATTAACTGCCTTCTCTTCTATGTATTTAATGGAATCACCCACAGTGGTAATCTTTTCAGCATCTTCATCTGGGATCTCTATACCGAATTCTTCTTCAAGTGCCATGACAAGCTCAACGGTATCAAGAGAATCTGCTCCCAGATCATCTATAAAAGATGCCTCTGGAGTCACCTCTTCGGGTTTCACCCCAAGCTGTTCTGCTATTATAGCTTTTACTTTTTCAGCAACTGCCATCTTATTCCCTCCTTAAATGAGCACTCGAATCAGGAAAATCTTAGATTTTCCTGATTCGAACTCCTGTGTTTCACTACCATGAAAGTGCGAATTCGACCCCGTACCAAATATATTAATGTGATAAATTATTTGGTGCGGGGTAAGTTCGGACTTACAACTTATGTTCGCTTCGCTCCATAAGTTGTGTCCTCACTTACATCAACATACCACCATCAATCTGTATTACCTGACCTGTTATATATGAAGAGCTTTTGCTCGAAAGAAACAAAGCAAGCTCTGCTACATCCCTAGGCTCTCCGAACCTTCCAAGCGGTATAACCTGAAGCATCTTCTTCTGAATATCTTCCGGCAACTTGGCTGTCATCTCTGTTTTTATAAATCCAGGTGCGATAGCATTAACACAAACACCGCGACTCGCCAATTCTTTTGCAACGCTTTTTGTAAAGCCTATTATACCAGCCTTGGAGGCTGCGTAATTCGATTGTCCTACATTACCCATTATGCCAATGATCGAGGCAATATTAACAATATTACCAAACCTCTGTTTCAGCATAACCTTTGAAACAATCTTGGTACAGATAAAGCAGCCTTTTAAATTAACTGCTATTACCTTATCCCAATCTTCTTCCGAGAGTCTTAGGATAAGATTGTCTTTGGTTATGCCAGCATTGTTAATAAGTATATCTACTTTCTTAAATTTGTCAAGAATTTTATCCATCATATCTTGCACTTGTTTTGAGTCAGTGACATCTGTCTTAAATGAAAGGCTGTCTCTGCCTAAATCCCGGATCTCTCCAGCAGTCTCTTCTGCCTGTTCAATGTCTGTATCACATAAACATATATCTGCTCCTTGATTAGCAAAGAGAAGAGAAATCTCTTTACCGATTCCCTTTGCACCTCCGGTTATAAGGGCAACCTTACCTTCTAAAGACAATTCACACATAATAACCTCCGTTATATCACCCTCTAAACTTCCTAACTACAAGCACAGAATTTTTTCCTCCGAATCCAAAAGAATTCTTTAAAATTACATTTACATCTGCTTCTCTTGCCTTATTCGGTACATAATCAAGGTCACAATCCGGATCAGGTATTTCATAATTTATTGTGGGTGGAATAATACCTTCTTCCAAAGCCATTAAACCACCAATGAGCTCCACACTACCAGCTGCCCCTATTAGATGACCTATCATAGATTTAATAGAACTCACAGCCAACTTATCTGCATAAACGCCAAAAACCTGCCTTAATACAAAGGTCTCATTTTTGTCATTCAACGGAGTGGATGTGCCATGGGCATTTACATATTGGACATCTTCCAGCTTTATATTAGCATCCTGTAATGCATGTCTCAATGCCCTGATCGCCTGCTTACCAGACGGCTCTGGTTTAGTCATATGATACGCATCACAACTCATGCCAAACCCTAATATCTCCCCATAAATATGGGCGTCCCTCTTCAATGCATGCTCTAAATCTTCCAGTATCAAAATACCAGCGCCTTCACCTATTACAAAACCATCTCTCGATTTATCAAACGGCCTTGAGGCCCTATTAGGTTCGGCATTTCTTCTGGATAACGCCCTTAAGACACAAAACGCACTCAATATAGGCGGAAACACAGGAGTATCAGCCCCTCCCATAATGATAATATCCAGGTCTTTATTTCTTATTGCATTAAAGGCATAACCTATGGCATCTGAAGCAGAAGAACAAGCAGTTGCAATAGAAAAACTAGGCCCGTTAATGCCGAGTTCTATAGAAATTTGACTTGAAGGCGCATCCGGAAAAGAGGCGATTGCAGTAAATGTATCTATTTTCATGGGGCCTTTATTTATAAATACATCATGCTGCTTTAGTATCATCCCATGCCCTGCCATTGCCGTACCTATCACTACACCTATACGCTCAGGGTCTTCGTCCCCTATTTCAAGATCAGCATCCTCTATTGCCATCTTTGCTGCTGAAACCGCAAGATGAGAAGTCCTATCCATTCTCTTCATCTGCTTTTTAGAAATAAATAAAGCAGGGTCAAAATCCACCTCTCCTGCAAATTGTGTGGGAAATGGACTAGGATCAAAACGAGTAATACGCCTTATGCCGGACGAGCCCCTTTTTAAGGCATCCCAAAAGGCTCGTTTACCTACACCGTTTGGAGCAAGAACACCTAATCCTGTTATTACGACACGACGTTTCATGAAATTTGATTAATATCCTCCATCTTCTCTATATTATAAACCTTAAGACTAGAATCGATCCTACGTAAAAGTCCTTTTAACACCTTCCCAGGTCCTATCTCAAAAAAGGCATCTATACCTTGCATAGAGATCTTTTTTATGGACTCCTCCCACCGGACAGAACTATAAAGCTGCTTAACGAGATTCCCTTTGATTTCTTCAGGTGTTTTTTCGTAATCTGCGGTAACGTTACTTACAACATTGACCTCTGGCGTTGAAAATTTTACCTTATCCAGCTCTAATTTAAAAAGGTCTGCTGCATCCTTCATCAATGAAGAATGAAACGGCCCGCTTACATTCAAGGCTATAGTCTTTTTTGCACCCCTTTTTGCTGCAAGTTCCGTACCAGCTTTTACAGACTCCTTATTACCTGATATAACTATCTGACCGGGACAATTTAAA
>JAHJHC010000075.1 GCA_018824145.1 Candidatus Omnitrophota bacterium
CGTGAAGGTGTTATGGAGACTTATTATGAAAGTGGAGGATTAGAATACGCTACAGATTTTAAAGATGATATAATACATGGTATTATAAAAGGGTATTATGAAAGCGGACAGCTTTCAGTAGAAAAAATCTATAAGAGTGGTAAAGCAGAAGGCATGCAGAGAGTTTATTACGAAAATGGACAGTTAAAGCAAGAAGTTCCTTATGAAAATGATCAGATAGAAGGTGTCTTAAAAGCTTATTCTAAAACCGGGAAATTATTAGTTGAAAAACCGTATGTCAATGGCAAAGCACATGGTATATTGAAAAGGTATGATAAAGACGGAGGTTATACAGAAATACCTTTTAGAGACGGAGAAAAAGAGGGCAAAGGCAGAGAATACGACAAAGATGGAAATTTGACAGCAGAGCTTATATATAGAGACGGAAAACTTGAGATAACTACAGAAATAGAATAAGATATCTGTACGTCTTATTCTATTTCTTGCATTTGTCTAATAATTTATTGATCTTGTCGACCAGAGGCCAGAATTTGTCAGTTTTTCTTACGCGTATATGTCTTTCCTTTTTACCTTCTATACATTCATCCAATTCTCTTATTATCCTGTCAAAAGGACCGATAATTCTGTGAGTTATCTTATAAGCTAAGGTTAATATAAGTAAGATAGAGGTTGGGAATGAAGCAAGGAGAATCATGCGCACTTTTCTTGCAGCAGGAATAATGTTGTATGCGATAGCTTCTGGAAAGGCAAATTGAGTTGCTGTAACACCGAAGATTAGATAATAAAGGGAGAATGTAATAATAAGAGACGGCAATAAAGAGGCCATTAAGATTAGTAGAAATATTTCCCTGTGTATTTTATTGGCAAAAATCATTTTTCTTTTATTTTTTTTATTCATCTCTATACCCCACTTGTATATCTTTGTATGATGCTTCCGCTGTAGATAAAGTGTTGTCCGTGTCTGTCATTAGCGCTATGGCACCTACGCTAGAAGGGGCCCTGCCAAAGGCCTTTCTGTAATCTTCGTATATATTGCGTTTTTCAAATACCCACTGATCCATATTTTCCCTGCCAGATTCAATGACTATTAGCTTAATGTTGTTAAAATAGGGGCTTGTCATTATAGTCTCTTCGGGTATGCTTTCGTCCCAGATATATTCGATGCTTTTTATATTCATAAAATTCCAGCTGGGGAATACCACATATACCCTTGCAGCATAGTCGTCTTTTTCTATCCAGCCATCTTCTTTTTTAGCGGATATGTTCTTTTCAGGGAATTCTTTTACTTTCCAATACCAGCTCATCATTGGGGATTTCTTTGTATTGAAGCTAATTTTATACAGTAAACCGGAACAGGCCTTTTCACTCCTGGCTGAGAGGTATCCGCCTTCTTGAGTAGTTTCGACAACGTAAAGCACCTTATTTTTAAATATCTTTTCTTGCCATTCTTGGAGTGCATTTTCCTTATTGAAAAGGAATCGTTTGGGTAGATTGTAGGCATAAGCGTAGTATATGAAAAAAAACAATAAGGCCGGTATTAGGATATATATAAATTTTGGTTTTTGCATTTTTAGTGTCGTATTATATTTTAACCTTGAGTAAAAGAATAGTCAAATAATCTTTAATAAATATTATGTTGCGAATTCCACAGTAAGTTCGCCAGGATAATCTTTAAATATTTCTAATAATATATTTAAATGAACGCTGTCAAAATAGGAATTATGTATAACTACATTTTTTATTCCATATGTACGTAATATATTGTGGACTCCTTTTGTCTCAGAAGATGTAGGCAGTCTTTTATTGGCATCTATAAGATATCTAAATCCATCCTGTTGTGTGTAATAATCGAAGTAAGAGTCTTCTATGCGGGCAATTTGGCCTTGAAATATAGGATGTCCATGGATAGTCTGATGGAATTGTATTTTTTTATCATATATCCCTACTGTCTTGTAGCTACTCTGCCAACCTAAAGGTAAAACCAGGATTGGTGAGTTTGTATTTTGTGAAGCTAATTTGTAATATATCTCAGGGGTTTTCAGACTGAGCAGCGGATAGGGTATTGGCAAAAATTCTGCAATTTGCAGTAGTACTAAAAACAGGCATAGATTTTTGTTGTTCAGAAGGTTTTGTTTATTGAGTTTCGTGAATCTTTCTACCCCAAAGGAAGCTATTATATAAATGGCTATAAGTGTTACAAGTGAAAACCTTACCGGTATCCTTATTTGCCTTAATAGGCCTGAACACAGAAGATTATATAATGAAAATTTATTTAGGGATTGATCTTTCCCGAAGCAATAAGGCCCCAATGCGAGCAGGAAAAATAGGGCTCCTGTTATTAGCCAAAAGATGATTATTTTTCTTTTTTCATGCGAGATATTTTTTAAGTTTACCAATGCAAACGCAGCAAAAAATAACGGTATATATCCCGCAAATACATTTGTAACATGCTTCATAGGTACATTAATATAAGGTATTTCCCTATAGAGAGATAATATAGGTGAGGGGCGAAACAGGTTATGTATATGTAATGAAAAATAATCAATGCAGATATCAGGCCATATGTGGGATGAGGCCTCTTTGGCAATTATCTTACTGGCTAAACCTATCAGGTAAGGGAGGGTTAAGATTAAAAAGACCGAAAGACCGATAATTGAATTTTTTATGGATGGCAATTTATGTTTTTCGAGAAAGAAGAATACAATCGTAAAAATCATCAAAATCGTAAGGAAAACGAAATAGGTCTGGTCGTTTAATAGACATAGTGCATAAATAATTGCAGCTAGGACAGAGAATTTCAACCCGCCGCTATTTAGAAATCTCCACAAAAAATATATAAAGCAGGGAAAGAACCATATAGTAGAAAAATGGAAATAGTTATAACTTCTAATTATAACGTAAGGGCAAAAGGCTAAGGTTATTCCGGCCCATAAAGAGGCTATTTTATTATTGGTGAAATATAAGACCAAAAGATACATTCCTAGTCCGGTTAGGGCGAATTGTATAAAGAAGATCAGATTCCTGCTGACAATCGGGGTAAAAAAATATTGGAATGGTAAGGACATAAGACCTGTGACTATAGTGTAATTATGTAAGATTAAAGAGGGCTTTTGAGGATAGAATATATAATTTGTATCGAATTTAAAAAAATTGTGGTCTGAAAAAATAGCCTTTTTTAAGTGCCATATATTCCAGACAGATAATGGCGTATCGCTTTGTCCTGAACCAGGGAGCATCGAAGATAAATTAAATGCCAATGGATAGGTATATAAAATACCAATAAAAATAAATAGCGTGAAAATAGAAAATAACTGTTTGACTGAAGAAGATTTTTTCATTTTTTTATAAATATCGAGAAGTTTGCTAACTTGGTTTTTTGGAGAGAAAACTTTATGGCTGTAAGAATAACACCGAATCCATATTTTACACTTTTTTTAAATCCTATAGAAGACGATTCTTTTGTATACTTCGAAGGGGCTGTTATTTCTCCGATCTTGTAGCCGAAGTAAATAGTTTGGACAAGTATTTGATTATCAAATACAAAATCGTCCGAATTGTTTGATAATGGAAGTGTTAGAAGGATTTCTTTTGAAAATGCCCTGTAGCCGGTATGGTATTCCGAAATCTTTTGACCTAATAGAAGATTTTCTATAAAGGTAAGTATTCTATTAGCGATATACTTATATAGAGGCATTCCACCTTTAAGTGCCGTGCCTCCAAGGATCCTTGAACCTAAGACTACATCGAACATCCCGGAAGCTATAAGTCCTGCCATAGAGGTTATTAATTTAGGAGGATATTGGTAATCCGGATGGAGCATTACGACTATATCCGCATTTCTTTTAAGTGCCTCCTGGTAGCATGTCTTTTGATTTGCGCCGTAACCTTTATTTTTATCATGTATATAGACTGATAGCCCTAATTTCTTGGCAACTTCTACGGTTTTATCTGTACTATGGTCATCTATTACAAGTATTTCATCTACGATACTCTTGGGTATATCGTTATATGTTTTTTGTAGCGTTTTTTCAGCGTTAAAAGCTGGCATAACCACAATTATTTTTTTACCTTCTAGCATATATACCTCCGGTATCAATATTTATTCTTAAATATATCATAAAAGAGATATATTTCAAGCTGTATCAATGTTTTTAAAATACTTGCTATTTTTGACAATATGTATATAATGTATAACACTAATTAAAATCCCACACTGTAGGGCAGGTTTAAACCTGCCCTACAGTGTGGAAAGAAGGTATCTATGAATGTTCAGGATAGTTGGGAGAAGGCATTGAAGGCTACAAAGATAATGCGTCCACGTGCTCAGAATCTTCAAACCTTTTCTGATACGAATCTATCTTATATATTCCTTTCGAAGGCTTTGGTGAACGCCGGAGATACAATAGTAAGGAAAGGTGAGGTGTTGGTTGAAAAGCCGGCTATAGTACTTCCGGACAACTTGCCCCAATTTGAGGGCTTTGATTTTGGGAAAGGGTTTGACTTTAATCAAGATACAGTCACGAACTTTCTTCTTGTAAGAGGCGTAAGTTTCCCATCCATGAGATATAACAATAAGACTCATATCCTCGATGTTTATGATGGACATATTGATAAGGCAGTAGCATATTATTCCGATGAATTACAGAGGAAAGAGGACGTAAGCGCTGGTCTGATTGTTGGCACAGAAGATTGTTGGCAGTTTTCTGTGATGATTTTTATATGTATGCAGGTAGCTAGATCAGCTAATAATGATATAAGAGAACTATTTGAATATTTTAGAAAGAGAAAATAACCTTCCTGTTAATACCTTCCTTTTTTTAAATTATTGAAGAACATAGTTTGGTATGGTAATATTATTCTATGTAATTTTGCGCCTATAGCTCAACCTGGACAGAGCGGCTGGCTTCGAACCAGTAGGTTGGAGGTTCAAATCCTCCTAGGCGCGCCACATACTAAGAAAAGGAGAGGAAGAGCATGTCTAAGAAAATATTGGTAGTCGATGATGAGCCGAGTATTGTGAAAGTTGTTGCATCTCGTTTAGAAGCTTTTGGCTATGAAGTAATTACTGCTAACGATGGGGATGTGGGATTAGAAAGGCTTAAAAATGAAAAACCGGATCTCGTTATACTGGATATTACAATGCCCAGGATGGATGGTTATACCTTTGTAAAAAAACTGCAAGCTGACCATACCATTCCACGGGTGCCTATTGTCATGCTTACGGCTAAAGACAAGATGAAGGATTTATTTGAGCTAGAGGGTATAAAGGATTACATTGTAAAGCCCTTTGATGGTAATGAGTTGTTGGATAAAGTAAAAAAACACTTGGGATAACTAAGGACTAAAGCTTTATTTTGGCTTGCCAAAGGGTTCTATCTATGCTATATTATTACAACTTAGAAAGCCCCCATAGCTCAGTTGGTAGAGCAGATCACTCTTAATGATAAGGTCCCAGGTTCGACCCCTGGTGGGGGTACCAGTTTCGCCGAAGGTGAAACTGATCCTGAACGAGCGTAATGAGGCGACGAAGCTGGCTCAGGATCAAATTTGCTTCGCAAATTTGGGCGGATGGCGGAACTGGCAGACGTGCATGGCTTAGGACCATGTGGAGAAATCCGTGGAGGTTCGACTCCTCTTCCGCCCACCATCCTACTTCGCCGTGATACTTTAGTTCACGGCTTCGTAGAGATATAGGTTTCTACAAAGCTGAATACATAAGTATTCAGCGAAGTAGAACATGAAAGTTGTTCGACGAAGCAGAATGCGAGGGTAATTCAGTGGTAGAATGCTAGCTTGCCAAGCTAGTCGTCGCGGGTTCGAGCCCCGTCCCTCGCTCCATCCTACTTCGCCAAGCAATTTTCGTGCTTGGCTTCGTAGGGATTGATATGGCGAGAACCCAAAGACGAAAAGGAGCCTCATAGTGAAGTGAAGGACCTTTTAGGAAAAAAAAGTAAAACATATCCATGAAATCTTTATTAAAGGGGAGGACATCAGGTGAAAATATTAGATTTTTTAAATGAAAAGGCAATATCAGCGGATTTGAACTCAGAAGATAAGAAAGGGGTTATCCAGGAACTTACAGGTTTACTGGTTAAGGCAGGTGAATTGAAGCCCAGGATGAAAGATACAGTGGTAAAAATACTTCTTAATAGAGAGGCTCTTGGATCTACAGGGATTGGCCAGGGCGTTGCTATTCCGCATGGTAAATCTGAATATGTAGAGGAACTTGTGGGTGCCTTTGGTGTGTCAAAGAAGGGGATAAATTTTGATTCACTGGATGGAGAGTTGGCATACATATTTTTCCTTTTACTAGCGCCAATAGAGTCGTCCGGGCCGCATCTTAAGGCACTTGCCCGTATATCAAAGCTTCTCAAAGATAAATATTTTAGAGATTCTCTTAAGAGCGCAGAAAATGAAAAGGCACTCTTAAAGATCATAAAAGAAGAGGATCAAAGAAGGGCGTAATATGCGACGATTAAAGTGGTTGTATCCAGGAATGAAAATAAAGCGTTGGATTATTATCTGCGGCATAGGTGTGATCTTGGTTGCAGTAGGTTCTATTATATGGATGCTTGAGAGGTTTCCTGGTTCACGACATCTTGGTATTTCTGTATTTGTTCTGGGTGCTTTAGTGCTTATATATGGCGTAAAAAGGATGGTGAAATCTTTTATTGCTATATTTCTGCCTCAAAGAGAGAAAGAACTTGTAGATATAGTGTATCATCACAGGCAGCTAGAGAAAGGTCCCAGGGTGGTTGTGGTAGGAGGGGGGACAGGATTATCGATTCTTCTTCATGGATTGAAAGAACTAACCAGCAATATTACGGCAATAGTAACGGTTGCTGACGATGGCGGGTCTTCCGGGAGATTGAGAGAACAGTTTGACATACTTCCTCCGGGAGACATAAGGAATTGCCTTGTCGCACTTGCAGATGCAGAGCCGTTGATGAGGGAACTATTTCAGTTTAGATTCGGAAATGAGTCAGAATTAAAAGGGCATAGTTTCGGGAATCTCTTTATAACTGCATTATCCAAAGTTACGGGTGATTTTGAAAAGGCAATTAAAGAATCGAGCAAGGTCCTTGCTATAAGAGGACGGGTTATTCCGTCTACCTTTGCAAAGGTTCAGCTTGTTGCAGAGCACCACGACGGGCAAAAGACAAAAGGAGAGACAAAGATAGTTAAAAAACCTTCACCTATTCGCAGGGTATTTTTAGAGCCTGCTAATTGTAAACCAAGTAAAGAGTCTTTTGAGGCTATTGACGAGGCAGACATAATAGTGTTAGGACCCGGTAGTTTATATACTAGTGTTATACCTAATCTATTGATAAATGGCCTAAGTGAAAGGATTGCCAAGTCCAAAGTGCCTAAAGTTTATGTCTGCAATGTAATGACTCAGTCAGGCGAAACAGATAATTATACAGCTTTCGACCATTTGAATGCTATTATTACTCACACAATGCCGGATATTGTTAATTATTGCATAGTTAATACCGGCACTGTTCCGCACGAGTTGCTTAAAAGATATGAAGGTGAAAACTCGTATCCGGTCTTTGCTGATTCAGATAAGATTGTTGAGAAGGGATATACTGTGATAGAAGATGTTATTATATATGCGAAAGATTATGTAAGGCATGAACCGAAGAGACTGTCAAAGATTATTATAGACCTTGCCTTGAAGGTAAAAGGCAGGAATAATTACCATTGATAAAATGATGTTGATTGAAAAAAAATTAGTTATAAATAATGAGCAGGGACTTCATGCCAGACCAGCAGCCCTTTTTGTGCAGATAGCGAATAAATACGAGAGTGATGTTACAGTCAAAAAGGGCAGGCAGGAAGTTAATGGCAAGTCTATAATGGGGTTAATGACCTTGGCTGCTGAAAAAGGTAGTTTGATAAGGCTTAAAATAAATGGCCCTGATGCGAAAGAGGCATTGCAGGAACTTGAAAGAATAATATCAGGAGAGGCACTCGGATGATTTTAAAAGGAATTCCGGCATCACATGGAATAGTTATTGGCAGGGCATTTTTATTCGATACGAGACGATTCATAGTATCTCCGAGGAAGATCAGGGAAGATGCTATTCCTAAGGAGATTGCACGTTTTGAAGAGGCACTTATTAAGACCCGGGCAGAGATTTTGCAGATACAGAAGAAAATAACAAAGGAAATGGGCACGTATCATGCAGAGATATTTAACGCGCATTTGTTGGTCTTGGAAGATAGGATGCTCATAGAAGAGGTGATAGACCGGCTGAAGAAGGAACGTAATTGTGTCGAATATGTGTTCGCAAGGGTGTTAGATAAATATATAAATGTCTTTTCTAAAATGGATGACGAATATCTTAAGGAGAGGATCAGTGATATTGATGATGTAGGTAAGAGGATTATAAAAAACCTGCTAGGCGCAAAAGAAAAGTCATTGAGTGAATTGAAGCAAAAGGTTATTGTGGTGGCCTATGACATTTCGCCTTCGGATACCGCAACCATGCATAAAAAAAATGTTATGGGATTCGTTACTGATATAGGAGGCCGTACATCTCATACGGCTATCATGGCGAAGTCTCTGGAGATACCCGCGGTGGTCGGTCTTGAAAAGGCTACGGCTAAAATAAAGGCCGGGGATATGCTGATTGTCGATGGGAAAGAAGGCAATGTAATAGTAAACCCGGATACAAAGACGCTAAAGAAATATCAGGCCAGGCATCTTCATTTTGTAGAGTTTGAGAAGACACTTGTTAAGTTTAAGAATGAACCTGCCGAGACGCTCGATGGTCACCGGATAGAGATCTCGGCGAATATTGAATTACCGCAGGAGATGGATTCTGTTATTTCGCATGGTGCAGAAGGGATAGGTTTGTACCGCACCGAGTATTTTTATATGAATAGACAAGGCCTTCCTGAGGAGAAGGAACAGTTTGAGGCGTATAAGAACGTAGTGACTAAGCTTTCCGGCAATCCTGTTATAGTCCGTACACTTGATCTCGGAGGAGATAAATTCTTATCTCAGCTTGATGTGCCTCATGAGATGAATCCCTTTTTGGGATGGCGTGCTATAAGATTTTGTCTTGCAAAACCAGAGATATTTAAGGTGCAATTAAGGGCCATATTGCGCGCGAGTGCATTCGGAAATATCAAGATTATGTTTCCCATGATCTCGGGGGTTGAAGAATTAAGACAGGCAAAAGGTGTGTTGGATGAGGCCAAAGAAGAATTGCGTACTAGACATGTTAAGTTCAATGAAGATATTGAAGTCGGGGCGATGATAGAGATACCTTCTGCTGCCCTTACTTGTGATTTATTGGCCAAGGAAGTCGATTTTTTTAGCATAGGTACGAATGATCTGATACAATATTCTCTTGCTATAGATAGGGTCAATGAGAAAATAGCATACCTTTATAAACCGACTCACCCTGCAGTCTTGAGGCTCATAAAGAATATAATTGATGCAGGGCATAAAGAGAAGATTTGGGTAGGGATGTGCGGAGAGATGGCAGGGGAACCTGCATTTGTTTTGATATTGTTAGGGTTAGGGTTGGACGAGTTTAGTATGAGCCCTGCAGGGGTTCCTGAAATGAAATATGTTATACGGAATGTTAAGTTTAAAGATGCCAAAGACGTGGCTCATATGGCGTTAAGCTTGCCTACCGGAGAAGAGGTTGAGGAGTTTGCTAACCAGCGTTTAGATGAACTCCTTCCTGCATTGAAAAAATTCAGAAAAGAATGAGAGTATCCGCCTGAGGCGGATTTAATTCACACAACCGTGAAATAAATTCAAAGGAGATTGCTTTACGAAAATCAGAGATTTTCGTAAAGCAAGTGTTCATTAAATGGATAAACTAGACAATCGCGAACTTGTGTCTAAATTAGATACCTCTAATATGCTGGAGCTTATTTCGAACCTTCCTGATCAGTGTCTAGAGGCAAATGATATTGGAAAAAGATCTGATATACCGAAATTGGACAATGAAATCGGCAATATAGTCTTTGCCGGTTTAGGTGGTTCTGCTATAGGTGCAGACATAGTAAAGGTATATTTACAAGATGAGTTAAAATTACCGGTCATTGTTTGCCGTAATTATACTTTGCCTGATTTTACAGGAAAGAACACCCTTTTATTTTGCGCAAGTTATTCAGGGAATACGGAAGAGACCTTGTCTTCATTTGATAATGGGCTTAAAAGAGGCGCTAGTATAATTACTATAGGCTCCGGAGGAAAATTGAAAGAACTTTCCATGAAAAATGGTTTTAGGCATATAACGATCCCTTGCGGATTTCCTCCGAGGACAGCCCTGGGATATATGTCAATCACGGTATTAGCAGTTCTGTCGCGATTAGGATTTATAAAAGATAAGGAAAAAGAAGTTAAAGAACTTTATTCTGAACTGATAAAATTGAGAGATAAGGAAATTGGCATTAGTGTGCCTTTTGAGAAAAATATATCCAAAAGGTTGGCTTGCACGCTTTTTGGCAAGTATTCTATTATATACGGCACGAGCGATTCTACCGAGGCTGTAAGCCTAAGGTGGAGAGGGCAGCTTGCGGAAAATTCGAAATGTTTATCCTCTAGCCATGTCCTTCCGGAGATGAATCATAATGAGATTGTTGGTTGGTGTTTTCCAAAAGAGCTTTTAGAAAGTTTCAAGGTAGTGATACTTCGTGATAAGAAGGATCATCCCAGGACACAGAAACGTATAGATATTTCAAAGACGATTATTAAAGAATCAGGGGCTGAGATCTTTGAATTAGAGAGAGAAAAAGGCAGTCTTTTGGTCCGTTTATTCTCTCTTATTTATATCGGAGATTTCGTCAGTTTTTATCTTGCGATATTGAATGATATAGACCCTACTCCTGTGAAGAGTGTGGATTATTTGAAATCGGAGTTAGCGAAGATATAAGATCTTGGAGGTTTTCGTGAAAGTTCTACTGCTAGCGGCAGGATATGCTACAAGGCTTTATCCATTGACACTGAATAGACCAAAGCCGCTTTTATCTGTGGCAGGGAAGCCTGTGATAGAGTTTATCTTAGATATAATTGAGCCTTTAAAAGAGGTGGACGAGATCTTTATTGTAACAAACCGGAAATTTTACAAGAATTTCAGGAAATGGGAAGAAAAGTTTTCTGGTTCGAAGAAGATAGTCATCGTTGATGACGGTACTACAACTAATAAAAATAGGCTCGGGGCCACGGGAGATATGGAATTTGTTATAAGGGATAAAGATTTAAAGAATGATTTGCTGGTTCTCGCCGGCGATAATATATTCAGTACAGACCTGGCTGGATTCATGAAATTTTCTATTTCAAAGAAGCCGTCGATATCTATAGGGCTTTATGACGTAAAGGATTTAGGACTAGCGAAGAAATACGGTATTGTTTTGCTGGATAGTGATAAAAGAGTAGTTGAATTCAAAGAAAAACCAGCTAATCCTGCTTCTACGCTTGCTGCGAAGTGTCTTTATTTTTTTCCGCGGGAAAAATTAACTGTCATGAAGGCGTATTTAGATAGTGGCGAAACTAAAGATGCCCCTGGATATTTTCTCGAATGGCTTTCTAAAAAAGAGGCCATTTTTGGATATGTATTTGAAGGTGGAAGATGGTTTGATATAGGAGACAGAGAATCCTACGATGAAGCAAATAGGGTGTTTCAAAAAGGATTCAAATCCAAGGAGGATTAAATGCCGAAAGGAAAATATTATATAACTTCAGAATCAGTATCAGAAGGGCATCCTGATAAACTGTGCGACCAGGTATCTGATGCTATCCTTGACGATGTCTTGAGACAAGACACCAGAGGCCGTGTCGCTTGTGAGACGTTTGTAACAATGGGGCTTATAATAGTGGGTGGAGAGATTACGACTACCGCGTATGTTGATGTGATTAATCTAGCCAGGGAAGTAGTTAAAAAGATCGGCTATACACACCCAAAATATGGATTGGATTACCAGACCTGTGCCATTCTGAATGCGATTCATGCCCAATCCCCTGATATTGCTATGGGTGTCGATAAAGGCGGGGCAGGAGATCAGGGATTAATGTTCGGGTATGCTTGTGATGAGACGCCTGAACTCATGCCTTTACCTATTATGCTTGCCCATAAACTCGTAAAGAGGATGAGTGAGTTAAGGAAAGATAAGGTATTGAAATACCTTGGGCCTGACGGCAAATCCCAAGTAACAGTTGAATATATAAATGGAAAGCCTAAAAGAATAAATTCTGTCGTTCTTGCATCACAGCATACAGAGGAGATTTTAGATAAAAGCGGAGAATTTATAAAGGCCTCGGCTAGGAAAGAAATGATAGAAAAAATAGCTAAGCCGGTCCTTGGTAAGCTGGCTGACAGTAAGACAAAGTATTATGTTAATCAGACCGGTAAATTTTTGATTGGCGGCCCACAGTCAGATACAGGTATGACCGGCAGAAAGATAGTCGTTGATACATATGGTGGTGTTGTTGCACACGGAGGCGGGGCATTTTCAGGGAAGGATCCTACAAAGGTAGATCGTTCTGCTACTTACATGGCAAGATACGTTGCTAAGAATATCGTGGCGGCCGAGCTTGCAAAACAGTGCACTATTCAGCTTGCGTATGTAATAGGTAAAGCAGAGCCATTGGGATTATTGGTGGATACAAATGAGACAGGTAAGATTTCAGACGAGAAACTAGTGAGACTTATACGTGAACATTTTGATTTAACGCCAAGAGGGATCATAACAGAATTGGATTTATTGAGGCCCATATATGGTAAAACAGCTGCATATGGTCATTTTGGCAGGCGAGATGCAGATTTTACTTGGGAAAGAGCGGATAAGGTAGATATACTAAAAAAGGCTGCACATGTTAAGTGAGTGTTTAGTTATAAGGAGAAAAGGATGAAATACGATATAAGTGATATTAGATTGGCAGGGAAGGGCAAGTTAAGAATAGAATGGGCAGAAGAAAATATGCCTGTAGTAAGACTTATCAGGGAAAGGTTTAAAAAAGAGAGGCCTTTAAAGGGTATAAAGATAGCTTGTTGTCTGCATGTGACTACAGAGACAGCAGTGCTTGTAAATGCCTTAAAATCAGGCGGCGCGGATGTCAAACTTTGTGCTTCCAATCCTCTAAGCACGCAGGATGATGTGGCAGCGTCTCTAGTGAAGGATTATAAAATCCCTGTTTTTGCCAGAAGAGGTGAGAATAATACTTTGTATTATGAGCACATATATAGTGTCTTGGGGAATAAAGTGCATGTAACAATGGATGATGGGGCTGATCTCGTATCTACTATACACAAGGAAAGAAGAGACCTGGTTTCTGATATTATGGGAAGTACAGAGGAGACGACCACAGGTATAATAAGGTTAAGAAGCTTGGAAAAAAGTAAGAAACTACTTTTTCCTGTGATAGCCGTGAATGATGCTGATACAAAGCATTTATTCGACAATCGTTATGGTACAGGACAGTCAACCGTAGACGGAATAATACGTGCAACTAACATATTGATGGCTGGTAAGGTCGTTGTTGTTTCTGGTTATGGGTGGTGCGGAAGAGGCGTTGCGATGCGGGCAAGAGGCATGGGTGCAAATGTGGTTGTCACTGAAGTAGAGCCTGTTAGGTCCTTAGAGGCAGTTATGGACGGTTTTTCAGTGCTTCCCATGAAGGCTGCAGCAAAGATAGGTGATATATTCGTTACTCTTACCGGAAATACATCCGTTATCGCTAAAGAGCATTTTAAAATGATGAAAGATGGCGCAATCGTAGCAAATTCAGGACACTTTAATGTTGAAATAGATATACCTGCCCTTGAGAAAATGAGTAGTAAAAAACGCTTTATACGTTCCGGAGTGGAAGAATATAGGCTAAAAGATAGTAATAAAAGGATAAATCTTTTAGGCGAAGGAAGACTAGTCAATCTTGCGTGTGCAGAAGGGCACCCTGCTATAGTTATGGATATGAGTTTTGCAAACCAGGCACTCGCAGCTGAATATCTGGTTAAGAATAGCTCCGGATTGGAAAAGAAGGTTTACAAGGTACCTGAAAAGATAGATAAATACATCTCGAGCCTGAAATTAAAAAGTATGGGCGTGAATATAGATAAGCTTACTCCTTTTCAGAAGAAATATCTTGCCTCGTGGGAGATTGGTACTTAATGTGCGAAGGCGCATTAATTCCGTATCAACATTATTCCGACTAATCCAAATACTATATTTGCCAAGTGGGCTGATAAGGAAGGTATGAGGATCCCTCCTTTTCCAAGAGCGATACAGGTTGCCATTAGGGCATAATAGATAAATGCGATAGTGATACTCATTCCCATTCCCATGATGGCAGCTATTTTTCCCCCCCGTTTTATTTTTATAGAAGAACCCGCCCCTATTAAAATAAGTATTAAACTTGTGAAGGGGAAACTTATCTTTTGATGCATGTTCACTTGCAGTTTATCTATTATATCCGGAGAGGCATTAGAAAAATTATCTATGTAGTTTGATATGTCTTTGACGTTCATGAATTCGTAGTTCGTGCCTTTTGACAAGAGTTCTTTCGGCCCTTCCATTTTGATACTTTTCTTTTTGAAAAATAGAGGATCGCCTTCCACCATGCCTTTTTCATCAAGCTTGTATATAAGGATGTTTAAAAATTCCCATTTTGCTTCTATCCATTCCCCTTCTTGAGCATTCATTTTTTCTACCACATTGCTATTTTTGTCTTGATGTAGTATCGTAATGCCTTTTGCGATATTATCATGGATATCATAACTTTTTATAAAGATGAGCCTGTCATCTTTGCCATATAGCGCGATATTATTTATTTCCCGCTTATTTGTATTTTGCCCTTCTTTTTCTATATAGTTTTTTTTGATGCTTAGCGCATTCTTCATGCTTATCGGAACGAGTTTTTCGGAAATGACAAATACGATTAACGATAATAGTAGGCCTATATATATATATGGTGATAGTATTCTGAATATATTGATTCCTGCTGCGCGCATAGCCAGGATTTCGTCATGCTTATTCATTGTGCTGATGCCGTAAATTGTCGAAATCAACGCTGCAACAGGTATCGTATGGATGAGAATAAAAGGCAGGATTGACAGGTAATATTCCTGTAATATTAATATAGGGACGCTGTATTTCAGTATTTCGTCGAGATGGCCGAAGAGGTCTATTATTATATAGAGAAAGATAAATAGAAATAGACAGTAGAAGAAAGGGGGTAAAAAGCTTTTTGTTATATATTTATCTAGTATACGCATTTAACTTTCCACAGTCTTTCTAAACAAGACTACCCCAGCTATAGCAAAGATAATATTCGGTAGATACATCCATAAGGCAATGGGCTGTAGCCCTTTTAAAGAGATAGCCATTCCGCCTGCTATGAGTAGATAGTATATTACAATTACAACGAGGGCAATGGCGAACTGCACTGATTTTTCGCCGCGTTTAATAAATATACCGAGCGCTATGCCGATAATAATAAATACCAGACTCGCAAAAGATATGGAAAACTTTCTGTGAAATTCCGCTATTAATGCAGGTGTATCTATATGGTGAAGGCCAAGCCTTTTGACTTCTTTTTTTATTTCCTGAAGATTCATCTCTTTTGGTTTCTTGTCTATGTGATCTCCCGAAGTCAAGGCCGTATCCAGGTTTAGTGTAAGGTAATAAGTTTTGAAATTCAGCTTGTAGAACTGCATGGGGTTTTTGGGATTTGGTTCGTCGCTGGTACCGTTTATGAGTTTCAGTTTGACGGCATTTTGGTTTTCCAGGGTGATGAATTCACCATTCTTAGCTATTATGGTCCTGGTGGGACGGCCTTCCTGGAGTTGGTAAATGCGTATCCCTTTGAGGGTATGTTTATTTATTTGGTGGATAAATATGATATAGCCTTTGAAGCTTTTTATAAATGTGCCTGTTTCTAAATAAGCGCCGGGGGTTTTTACCCCGATATTTTTTACGATCTTTCTGGATGCAAAATGTGATTCAGGCAGGATCCTATCGTTTAATATAATGGAACCTAAACTCAAGATGAATCCTACGATAATTAAAGGTATAGTAAGTTTATATAGGCTAATACCATGAGCACGCATTGCTGTTATTTCATTGTCAGCGGATAGTCTTCCGAATACGAGTAGCGTTGCAGTTAAGGCAGACATTGGTATTGTATAGCTGAGTAAAAATGGGATGAGGAATAAGAAAAGTTTACCTAATGATACAATATTGACTCCTTTGTTAATAATAAGATCTGCCAGTTTTATAAGATTACCTGCAACAAGCACAAAGGTGAATATAAGAAGAGAAAGCAAAAAACTGGTTAATATTTCTTTTAATAGATAGTTTCTGAGTATCTTCATTATGACAATCGGTCACCGCGTGCCAGCGTAATGACCTCTACGTAACTTGCACCTTGAGCTTTGAGGATCCTGGCACACTCATTTACTGTACTGCCAGTTGTAAAGAGATCGTCCACAAGTAATATCCTTTTGTGAAACACCTTGGAAGATGCCTTTTTCTCTATGGAGAAACTGTTTTTGATATTCTCCAATCTTTTTTGTCTTTTAAGCTTACTTTGAGCTTTAGTATTTTTTATTTTTTTAAGGAG
>JAHJHC010000076.1 GCA_018824145.1 Candidatus Omnitrophota bacterium
ACTTATAAAAGAGATAGATAGAAGTCCAGAGACAAATTTTAGATATTTTGACAATACTACCCTTGAGAAGTTGCAGAAGATACGTCAGTTACGTAAAGAAAACAGGTCACTTGCCCAGATAAAAGAAATATTGGAGTAAGGGGTAACAGCGAAGTAATGCTACGAAGAGGAGCATTACGTAGCGCCATAGGGGTGAAACCCCTTTGGAACAAGTTACCCGAACAAAGTGAGGGCTAACTTGTATTATGAAGTCTTAAATCTCGATAAAGAACCATTTTCTACGAGTCCTGATCCGTTTTTTTTCTATCCGTCTATATCACACCAGCAGGCACTTCAAAGATTACAAATAGCAATTAGATTGAAAAGAGGCCTAAGCCTGATTTTGGGCGATGTTGGTATAGGAAAGACTACTCTTGCACGGACACTTATCCAGACATTAAATCAGGAACCTTTTTTTATTTCTCATATGATACTTGACCCTAGCTATGATTCAGAATTTCAGTTTACTACATATTTAGCCAAAGTTTTTAATATAAGGCCTTCCTTCAGGTCTACCTTGGATTATAAGGAGGCTATAGAAAGATTTTTGTTTAAGAAATGCGTTGAAGAAGAAAACATCATAGTCCTTATTATAGACGAGGCACAGAAGTTAAACGCATCTAGCTTGGAGATATTAAGAACGCTTTTGAATTACGAGACCAATGCCTATAAGCTCCTCCAACTTGTAATAATCGGACAGATGGAACTTTTACCTAGATTGAAAAGGATAAGGAATTTTTCGGATAGGATCGCTTTGAAGTATATACTCAATCCCTTAGATGTGAATGACACTAGGGCTATGATAGATTTTAGATTGAAACAGTCAGGATATAATTCAGGGAGGACACTTTTTACTGAAAGCGCGGTGAATTTGATTTATCAATATACACAGGGATATCCGCGTAGGATCGCAAATTTGTGCCACAGCGCATTGGAAGAGCTTACGATACGGGAGGGGAGTTTGATAGAGGAGGATCTAATAGTCGAGATAATAGAGCGAGATAGAAAGGTAGGATTGGACTAATGGCTGCTGTAACTCCGGAAGGAAAACTCTTGGAGCTAATAAAAAAAAGTCAGGGTAAATTAAGACTCAGGAAACAACTTAAGATATTCACGAAAATAAATATAATTTTAATTGGCATAATAGTAGTGATTTTGGCTTTGTTTTTAATAGATATGTTCACATTTGATTATAATATCCCTGAACTAAACGTGGATTTACCTGATAAAAGATCGGATATAGTGCCTATTATGGATGATTTTGAAGAAGATGTGGATATGGATATAGGTAAGAAAAAGGACGTCATTGTATCGGAAGAAGAACTGGTAAAGGATTTAACCCTATTAGGAATCATTACAGGAGATAGTAACCAGGCTATAATCGAAGATAAAGAGACTAATAAGACAATTTTTCTTTATAAGGGCGATAGTTTTAAGGAATTTACAGTTTATGATATAGGAGAAAGCTGTATCGTATTGGATTATAAGGGTAAGAAGATAGAGTTGAACTTATAATTTGGAGGTTAGTATGGTAAAAAAGATTATTATATATATGGCCGTATTGTTAATTTTATCAACGACTTCTTCTATCTGTGCACAATACGAGGACCAGATGGAATTGATATCCTTGGACATCAAAGGTATGGATATAAGAGATGTCTTGAAGATTTTATCGCAGAAAAGTGGTTTGAATATAGTTGCTGATCAAGATGTAAAGGGCAAAGTAGTGCTCTATTTAAAGGATGTAGAGGTTATGGATGCCTTGGATATAATAGTTTTGACAAATGGCCTGGCTTATGAGCAGAAAGGTACTCTCATCAGGATTATGACCAATAAAAAATATGAAAAATTGTATGGAGAGCAATTTAAAGATACAGCTAAGACAGAGATTGTTAAACTTAATTATGCCGACGCATCGATAGTTACAAAGGCTATTAAACAGATGAAGACTAGGCAGGGGAAAATTATTCCTGATGATCGTTCTAACACAATAGTTTTAATAGATAATCCTGATATTATAAAGAGGATGAGAGAGGCTATTTTTGAGTTAGACGTTCCTTTGACTACTGAGGTCTTCGATCTAAATTATGCGGATGCCGAAGTTATAAAAGGTAAATTGGACCAGGTGGTTTCTAAGGATATGGGGAGTGTAAGATTTGACCAAAGGACTAATAAGATCATAGTGGAAGATACGTCCCAAAAAATAGAGGATATCAAGACGGTTATAGAGGCATTCGATGAGAAGACTAGAGAAGTGGTTATAGATGCGAATATAATACAGGTTACACTTTCGGATAAATACAGCTATGGAATAGATTGGTCTGACATAGCTTCATTAGGGGATGTACGGTTAACAGGTGATACTAATATTAGTACTGGTTTGAGCAGTACTACCCCAAGTACCCTTACTCTAGCAACAACAGGCGGGAACTATTCTACGGTAGTGAGCCTTCTTAAAACATATGGCGAGACTAATGTCCTTTCAAGGCCGAGGATTACTGTTGCAGATAGAGAAGAGGCTAGGATCCTGGTGGGTTCTAAAGAGGCATATGTAACAAGTGAAGTTACTACTACTGAAGGAGGCACCTATCATACTACAGACCATGTTGAGTTTGTCGATGTAGGTGTTTCATTAACAGTTACACCTGTAATAAACAAAGAAGGTTTTGTTACGATGAGGATAAGGCCAGAGGTAAGTTCAACGGATGAGACGAAGACAGTTGAATTGACAAATCCGGATGGGAGCACTAGGACTATTGTCCCGCATGTAACTACTTCTGAGGCAGAGACGACAGTGGTGATCAAAGATGGTACGACCCTTATTATAGGGGGATTGATGAAGGATACTATAGTGGACCATAGAGAGAAAGTGCCTTTTCTGAGTGACATACCTCTTTTAGGAAAGTTATTTTCTACAACTGGAAAGAGCAAAGAAAAGACAGAGCTCGTAATATTTCTTACGCCGTATCTAATAGAAGGGGATAGTACAACAAAAGAGGCAGAGTTATATTTTGATGAGTGGGAAGAGAAAATGTCGAGAGAAGAATTTAGAGGAGAATCCGGAGCGAGATGGGAACCTTTTTCAGACTGGATTCCGAAAAATAATAGCCCGTATGAAGGATATTATTTAATGGTAAAAGAAGAGATAAATAATATGGCAAGACACCAGGATGTTTCAGGCCTTAAGGGTGAGGTGGAGTTGCAATTTAGATTGGATAGAGAGGGGTTTTTAACAAGGAAGCCAGTAGTTTTAAATAAGCCTGATTTAAAACTTGTCCACGCCGCAGTAAATTGTGTCAAGAACGTTTTGCCATTTCCTCCTTTTCCGGAAGCCATGGAGGATAAAGAGGCAGAGTTTAAAGTAGTGGTAAAATATGAGTAGCTGCAGCGCCTTGCCTCGCACGGGGCTACATTTATCTTGACGAATGAAAAATAACGAATATAATTTAAACAATATACATATCGTTTTTATATTGGTATTCTTTTTAGCATTTTGTTCTGTTGCCATAGGCGAAAATAATGACGATGAGGTTTCTCTGTATGCTGTTATAAAGGTAGGAGAGAAGGAAAAACTGTATACCAAAGGGGATATATTTTATTCCGAAGCCGATATAACTAAATGTTTCCGTATACAAGATATAGATACGGATTTTCTCATATTGAAAGATGTAGATTCAGAAGATACTTTTAAAATAAAAGTAGGAGAGGTTATTCCATTGAAAGGGACTGAAAGGATTTTTAAAAAGACGGTAAAAGTGGATTGATAGAATAGTATGCGGCGCCAAAGAAGGGGGAAAGGTATGGATTATTTACTGACTGAAGAGCAAATAATGATTCGTGATCTGGCAAGACAGATTGCTACGGAGAAGATTAAACCTGTGGCAGCTAAGTATGATATAGAGGGGATTTTTCCGTGGGATATTGTAAAGGTAATGGGGGATAGCGACCTTTTTGGCATTTACATTGAAGAGAAATATGGCGGGACTGGCGGCGGAGTAATGGAGCTTGTGCTTGCGACAGAAGAGTTGTCTAAGGCCTGTGGAGGGATTTCCCTTTCGTTAGCAGCTACGGCTTTAGGGACTTTTCCGATTATCCTATTCGGTACAGAAGAACAGAAGCATAAATACCTTCCGGATTTAGCTAGAGGGAAAAAGCTAGCTGCATTTGCCTTGACTGAGGCAGGGGCTGGAAGCGATGCAGCAGCAGTCGCTACTACAGCGGAGAAAAAGGGTGATTACTATTTATTGAACGGCACAAAACAATGGATTACAAACGGAGGCGAGGCTGAAGTCTATACAGTAGTTGCTTCTGTTGATAGGTCAAAAGGCGCACGTGGTGCAGCAACGTTTATTGTTGAAAAAGGCACAGAGGGATTTGAATTTGGCAAAAAAGAGGATAAGATGGGTATACGCGCATCTGCTACAAGTGAGCTTATTTTTTCGGATTGCAAGATACCTAAAAAAAATCTATTGGGTAGAGAAGGCATGGGCTTTATTGTAGCAATGAAGACATTTGACCAATCGAGGCCAGGCGTGGCAGCTCAGGCACTTGGTATTGCCCAGGGCGCATTGGATTTGACTGTTCAGTATGTGAAGGAGAGAAAACAATTTGGGAAGAGTATATCTAGTTTTCAAGGCGTACAGTTTATGCTGGCTGACATGGCTACAGAGATTGAGGCAGCCAGGGCCTTGATATACGCAACGGCACGAATGACAGATAGTGGTGCTAAGAAGATTTCCAAAGAATCTGCAATGGCGAAACTTTTTGCTTCTGATATGGCTATGAAGGTCACGACTGATTGCGTGCAGTTATTTGGAGGTTATGGCTACATGAGAGATTATCCGATAGAGAAATTTATGCGTGACGCAAAGATTACGCAGATATACGAAGGCACTAATCAGATTCAACGGGGAGTTATAGCGTCCAGTTTGATAAAAGAAAAGGCAGCGTAGCTGCAAAACTTGCTTTGCTAAAGGAGTTCCTAAATTAACTATGAACATAATCGTCTGTATCAAACAAGTTCCGGATACGACAGAGGTCAGGATAGACCCTGAGACAAATACACTTATAAGAAGCGGCGTACGATGTATCATAAATCCTTTTGATATGTACGCTATTGAGGAAGGGCTTCGCCTTAAAGATAAATTTGAGGCCAGGGTAACTGTTATAACCATGGGGCCGCCACAGGCAGAAGAGGCTTTGCGTGAGGCGATTTCTCTTGGAGCGGATGAAGCTATTCTAGTTTCGGATCGTTTATTTGCTGGCAGTGACACATGGGCTACTAGTTATACACTGTCAAAGGCTATTCAGAAAATAAAAGATTATTCATTGGTTATTTGTGGTAAGCAGGCGATTGATGGAGACACCGCACAGGTCGGACCAGGTATTTCAGCTCATCTTGATATACCTCAGATTACATATGTTAAAAAGATAGAAGAGATGTGCTTTAATAGTACAGAGAATGGCGAGCGAAGTGAGTCCCGAGCGACCCATTCGAGGGATAGTTATATAAAAGCTGAAAGGATGACTGAAGAGGGTTATGAGATCATTGAATCCCCCTTACCGTGTCTTATTACTGTTGTAAAGGAGATAAATGAGCCAAGGCTTCCTTCTTTAAAAGGTAAGATGAAGGCAAAATCAGCTGGAATAAAGAAGTGGGAGGCAAAGGACTTGGATGTAGATCCTGATTTAATTGGTCTAAATGGTTCTCCAACAAAGGTGGTAAAGATATTTACTCCCCCTCCGAGAAAGGGCGGACAGATTTTACAGGGAGACCCCGAAGAAGTGAGCGAGAAGTTAGTTGATTTGTTGAAAGGGGAAATACCATAAAAGAAGGCCATGTCTATAAAAATCATCAATGAAAAATGTACAGGTTGCACTTTGTGCGTCGGGGTCTGTCCCTTTGCAGCTATTAAGGTAGTTGATAAAAAAGCGGTTATAGATTTAGACAAATGTACTTTGTGTGGTGCTTGTATCGAAGAATGTAAATTTGATGCGATTGTACTTACTAAAATCTCACCTTCAGAGATAGATTTTTCTAAAAAAATAGAAGGGCATAAAGATGTATGGGTTTTTTGTGAACAGAAAAACGCTGTTATACAAAGTATCTCGTATGAGCTTTTAGGAAAGGGAAGAGAGCTTGCGGATTTGCTTGGAGTTGACTTATGTGGTATTTTGTTGGGCGAGGGCATGAAAGATGAGGCCAAAAAGGTTATTCATAGAGGCGCTAATAAAGTTTATTATGTGGATTCGCCAAAGCTTAAACATTATCAGGATGAGCCTTATTCAAAGGTCTTAGTCAGATTGATAAAAGAGTATAGGCCGGAGGTGGTTCTATGCGGAGCGACTTCTATAGGTCGGTCATTGATATCACGCGTCGCTATAGGCATTCATGCCGGTCTTACTGCAGATTGTACGGGCCTTGATATAGATAGAGAAAAGAGATTGTTACTTCAGACACGGCCTGCGTTCGGCGGGAATATCATGGCTACAATTGTCTGTCCGAATCACTGGCCTCAGATGGCAACGGTGAGGCATAAAGTAATGAAAGAGGCTGAGGTCAACAACCATCATAAGGGTAAGGTGATAGAACGAGGTTTTGATGAGGAAGTTTATTCTTCACGCACAAAACTTCTTGATATAGTTGAAGAGATCGAAGAGACAGTAAATCTTACAGAGGCGGATATAGTTGTTTCCGGAGGCAGGGGATTACAGAAGGCAGAGAACTTTAAATTAGTAGAAGATTTGGCTAAAGTGATAGGCGGTGCAGTTGGTGCGTCCCGGGCAAGTGTAGATGCCGGATGGAAGAGCTATTCTCATCAGGTAGGTCAGACTGGAAAGACTGTGTGTCCCAAGATTTATATCGCATGCGGGATTTCAGGTCAGATCCAACATCTGGTAGGTATGCAGTCGTCAGACATAATAGTAGCAATAAATAAAGACCCGCACGCCCCTATTTTTAACGTAGCTACTTATGGTATAGTGGGCGATTTATTTGAGATATTGCCAGAGTTGACAGAGCAGTTTAAAGTGGCATTAAAAAAGTAGCGAGGCTAACGAAGATGTATTTCAAACGCCTAGAATTATTCGGATTTAAGTCATTTGCAGGAAAGACCCGTCTGGACTTTGAGCCTGGCATAACCGCTGTCGTAGGTCCCAATGGATGTGGAAAATCCAATATAGCCGACTCCATAAAATGGGTACTTGGGGAACAATCTGCCAAGATACTGCGTGGTAGCAGGATGGAGGACGTGATATTCAATGGGACAGATGGTAAAGAGCCGGTGAATTACGCCGAAGTCTCTCTTACGCTCTCTAACCAGGATCGAATACTTCCGATCGAATACGATGAAGTCACTATAACACGGCGATTATACCGTTCAGGAGAAAGTGAATATCTTCTTAACAGGACCCCTGTACGATTAAAAGACATAAATGAGTTATTTATGGGCACCGGGATAGGTACAAGTAGTTATTCGCTCATTGAACAGGGACGGATAGACCAGGTGCTTAGTTTGAAGCCTGATGACAGGCGTGAGGTTTTTGAAGAGGCCAGCGGTATTACAAAATATAAGTCAAAGAAAAAAGAGGCATTAAGGAAGTTGGAGGACACCGAACAGAATCTTACCAGGCTTAACGATATCATACAGGAGGTAAAACGGCAGATAAACTCTATAGAAAGGCAGGCAAAGAAGGCAGAGCGCTATAAAGAAAAATATGAAGAGCTAAAAGAACAGGAACTGGAATTATCAAGGTTAGAGCTGGAAATATTGAAGCAAAAGCTCACAGAGTTTAACGGGAATCTCGGTGAATTTAACACAAGAGAGTCGGAGCTTAATTCTGAATTGCAAAAGGTGACAGATGAAATCTCAGGATTAAATACCGAAAAGTCTCGCATTGAGACGAAGAAGATGGATTTTAAATCCAGCGTGATAGAACTTAATTCCGAGATATCGAAATCCAAGGATAAACTTTCTTTGAATAAAGAGAGGATCGAAGAATTAAAGAAGAAGTGCGTGGATCTTGGACTTGAGATAGAGAAAAATGAGGGGAATAGCCTGTCTCAAGAGAGAGAGGTTATTAATCTAAAAGAAAAGCTCGCCGTATTGGAAACAGATCGGGATAAAAGGTCTGGCATCTTGTCAGATAGAGAGGAAAGATTGGATCGGATTACAAAAGATATAGTAGAGTGTGAGACGAATATCTCTACTTCGAAGGCAAATGTAATAGATATTGCAGCTAAACAATCCAAATTGAGAAATCAATATGCGAGAATATCTACGACCCTCAATACGCATGATGCCCGGCTCAAGAGGCTAAAGATAGAAAGCGGAACTATTCAGGGGGAAAAGGATCAGCTAGACACCAAGATAAGTGGAATTACTAAAGAGATAGAATCCTTAGATACTGAATTGTCGTCTTTAAAGGTAGAAAGAGATGAGGTTGCCGAGCGACTTTCTAATCTAGCTCGCAACATTGAAAAGCTGGTAGATCAGTCGACCGAGATTCACAGGACGCTTGCCGCAAATAAATCCAGATTAGAGGTATTGGAAGAGGCAAGGGCAAAATATGAGGGATTTTCTTCAGGCGTGAAGGCTATTTTGAATAAAGATAATTACGAGGACCGGCGTATAATAGATGGCGTGAAAGATGTCCTGGCTAATCTTTTGAGCGTTAAGAAGGGATATGAGAAGGCTATGGAATCAGCCCTTGGAGAGAGTCTGGAGTCTATAGTGGTGGATACCATGTCTAGCGCAGAAGAGGCGATTAATTTCCTAAAAGAAAATTCGTATGGCAAGGCATCATTTATACATCCAGCATCTTTTAATGAAACTGCGTCTCAAAAAACAGAAAGTATGGATTTTGGAGATGCCAGAATATTAGGTAGGGCGATTGACTTCGTGGATATGAATGAAGATTATGCGAATATGGTAAGGCATTTTTTGGAAGGTGTCGTTATAGTAAAGGATTTGGGAGATGCTTTATCGGTTTTAAAAGAGAATGCGGCTTTAAAAGAAAATATCCTTGTCACCCTACTTGGCGAAGTAGTAAGGAAAGGCTTTGTCTCCGCAGGGGATACTCAAAATGTAGATGTTACCTTGATAAATAGAGAGGCGAGAATAAAAGAACTAATCGAGGCGATTTTCGGGCTAGAAAATGATTCTCGACGTATTGAAGAAGAGAAGTTGAATGATGAAAAGGAGAAAGGCCTGTTAGAAATCAGATTAAATGAATCAGATGAGGTCTTGAATGAAAAGGCAATCCTTCTCGCTAACGCTAAGAGCAGAAGGTCTAATATCGAAGAAAATATGAAAGGTATTATAGATGAGATCAGTCTGGTAAACCTTGAGATAGATGAGGTGAAGGCCGAAGAAGAAAAACTTAGACAGGAATTGGAATCTATTAAGAATGAGTTGACCGGAATAGAAAGAGATGCCCTTCTTAATGAAGAGAACATAAAGACAAACGAAGATCGCCTAAGCGAATATACAAAGGAAAAAGAAAAGCTGCTTATAGAGATTGCAGAGCAGAGGACTGAACTGGGGTCTCTTGAGAGCAAAAATGAGGGGTTTTCTAATACATTGAAAATTCTCGAGTCTGCTTTAAAAGATAGTCAGGGTGCTTTACAGTCCAGGAAAGATGATGTCGAGTCTTCTGCCAGTAAAATAGAGGGACTTGATACTGATATTTTAGATCTTCAGAGAAATATAACTCTTTTATCGGAAGAGAGTGTCAAAAAGAGTCAAGAGCTCGATATGGTGGTGGAGGAATATGGCCAGGTAATGCGGGAAATAGAAGAAAGAGAATGTGTTTTTAACCAGTCAGAAGAGGCGCTTAATAAGATTAAGTCAAGTTTGCACGGCGAAGACCTTAAAAAGGTAGAGACAAATTATAGTATCGACAATTTGAGACAGCGTATAAAAGATGTTTACAAGGTTGCTTTAGATGATGTTCAGATGTCTGAACAGTGGAAAGATATCGAGAGGGAAGAGCTTAAAAAAGAGTTAGAGGAAAAACGCGCTAAACTAGATTCCATGGGTCCTGTGAATCTAGTGGCTATTGAAGAGCATACAGAATTGCAGGAGAGATATGCGTTTCTGACAAACCAGCAGGATGATCTTTTGAAAGCCAAAGATGCACTCCTTAAGGCCATAGCCAAGATAAATAAGACGACAAAAGAACTTTTTATCGAGACGTTCAGGAATATACAAGTCGAGTTTAAAAATTTCTTCAAGATACTTTTTGGCGGGGGGGACGGTGAGATCGTACTTTTAGATGAAAGTAATGTCTTGGAATCAGGGATTGAAATAATAGCAAGGCCCCCTGGAAAAAGGCTCCAGAACGTGTCATTGCTTTCAGGAGGGGAAAGGGCACTTACTGCTATCTCGCTTATTTTTGCAATATTTAAGGTGAAGCCCAGTCCGTTCTGTGTGCTGGATGAGATCGATGCCCCGCTTGATGAGTCAAATGTCGACAGATTTTCAAGGAGTCTGGAGGGGTTTACTAATACGTCTCAATTTATTGTTATAACCCATAACAAAAAGACCATAGATATGGCTGATGTGATGTATGGCATAACCATGCAGGAATCAGGTATTTCAAAAGTCGTCTCTGTAAAATTCTTAGATGCGAAAAAGCAGGAAGCAGTAGAAAATGTGTAGCTGCACCATCTAATGGTGCCTTATTAGTAGCACAAGGTGCTTGCAGCTACACACACACCCTATCTTTCCCAGCCCTCTTAGCCTCGTATAATGCCCTATCAGCTTTGGATATAAGGAGTTCTTTTCCTTCACCCTCTTTAGGAAATGATGTTATACCTATACTGATAGTTATATTTTTTAGACTTTCTTGGTTTTCTTTAACAGATTTCCTTAATCGTTCGGCGAGTACAACTGCTTCTTCTTTTTTGGTATTGGGGAGAATTATTGCAAATTCCTCACCGCCGTAACGGGCTACTATATCTATCTTCCTTGAGACTTCTCTGAATATGTTTGAAATATTTTTCAGTATCGCATCTCCCGCCTGGTGCCCGTAGGTGTCATTGAAAATTTTAAAGTCATCTATATCGATCATAAGTATAGAAAAGAATAGTTTTTCCTTGGATGTCTTTTTGATTTCGTTGTCTAAGAGATATTGAAAATAACCATGATTCCAGAGGCCTGTCAAAGAGTCTGAGTTAGAAAGCACCAATGTCCTTTCGTATAGGCGGGAGTTTTCTATTGCTAAACCGGCCTGGTTAGCAAACATTGTAAGCATACGTATATCGTCATTGGTGATAGGTTTATTAGTGAAGCGGTTATCTGCGAGGATTACCCCGATTACTTTATCCCTTGCTTTAAGAGGAACAGTTACGAATTCCTCTAAATTAAGGGGTTCGGTGAATTCAGTTTTTGTCTCCTGTGTTTTTCCTGTGTTTATTACAAAGGATATGCCTTGTATTACCGTAAGTGCGATAATACCGGAGTCTTTAGTAATAGGTATTTTTATTGATTTTACAATTTTATCGAGTTGAGATTTTTTTAGATGCTCAAATTTACTATGTGTCTCTATAAGTTCTTCGAACCCCAATTTATGCCTTTCGATATGAGACCAGACCTTATCTGCATCTTCTGCGCTATCAGGACCTATACCCATTTTTCCTTCGAGCTGGTTTTCTTTTTCATTTACAAGAAATAACATAGCTCTGTTAAAGCTTAAGCCAACATGTGCTGTTGCAGCAGTAAGGATTATATATAGGATTTCTTCCAGGTTAAGCGTAGTACGCATGGCATTGCCTATTTCATATAGCATAGCCAATTCTGCCTGCGCCTTCATACATTCTTGTTTATAATATTCTCCCATAGTAAACATAGTATATCAGATAATCTTGATACTTTCAAATTTATGATAAGGTGTAATATTTTGTATGTTACGTTACAGTACGAGTGTCTGTCTGGGAAGCTGGAAGGTCTTCGAAGGACGTTCGGCCAGGTTTTGTTATTTGAAAATGTGAGCCTCACTCTGTTTTATTTTGACAGGCAAACTTTACTAGTAGTTTGTAGATAATGGGTTTCGCAAAATAAAGAAGCCTTCGAAGACCTCCCAGCTTCCCAGACAACAACGCGTAGATTATGAATGGGTAATATTGCTGAGTATTTCCCCAAGATAGGGTTGTTCGCGAATTGAAAATCTAGCCTTTTATGGAGTATTTTGGCGGTTTTTTCTGCCATATTCTATGAGGCAAAAAGGGCGGAAACTGTTCGAAGCCGACACAATTTTTGTGTCGGCAAGTTTTTCCGCCCCCGCCAAAATACGGAATAAAAGGCGTCCACCGAAGCCAAACACGAAAGTTGTTTGGCTTCGGTGGAAATTTTCAGCTGAGCGAACAACCCTATCTTGGGGAAATACCCTAATCAATGTTATACCTATTGCTAAATAGTACATGTCGTGATGATAAAAATTGTAGCTCTGTTTTTGGTTTTGTGGTATATTATATATTCAAATGATAGGGAAAATCTTGATAATAAATCCATTCGGTGTAGGGGATGTTTTGTTCTCAACACCCTTGGTATCTCTTATTAAGAAGATTTACCCTGGATGTTATATAGGATATATATGTAATATTAGGACAAAGGATATCATAGAGACGAATCCTGAGGTATCGGAACTCTTTGTATTTGAAAGAGATGAGTATAGGGCCCTTTGGAAGAGTTCAAAGGTAAGTTGCATTAAGAAGTTTTTCAATTTCTGGCATGAGATAAAAAGAAGAAAATTTGACGTGGTAATAGATCTTTCACTTGGCAAGGAATATGCGTTTTTGTGTTGGCTGGCAGGGATAAAGGAACGGCTGGGATTTAACTATAAAGGCCGAGGATGGTTCCTGACGCATAAAATTGCATTTAACGGCTTCAATGACAAACCTGTTAGCGAGTATTATTTAGATATTATTCGGCTTCGATTTGATGCATCACAAATAGATAGACCGCAAACTGTATTGTTCCCATCTCCCAAAGATGAAGAGTATATAGGTAATTTTCTAAAAGAGTCTGGAGTAAAAGAAGAGGATATACTGGTAGGCATTGCACCTGGAGGAGGTATTAGTTTTGGGGCCAAGGAACAGGAAAGAAGAAGGTGGGGAGTAAAAGAATTTGCTGGGTTAGTAGATAGGATCGTTAAAAAATTTAATGTAAAGGTGGTTTTGATCTGGGGGCTGGAAGAAGAGCCCCTTGTTAGAAAAATAGCGGAGTCAATGACAGAACGTGCTTTAATTGCTCCGAATACGAGGATAAGAGAAATGGCAGCCCTCTGCAAGAGATGTAAGATTGTAATCTGTAGCGAGGGTGGACCGCTCCATATTGCTTCTAGTCAGGGTATTAAAACAATATCTATATTTGGCCCTGTAGATGAGAAGGTTTACGGTCCTTATCCGCCTAGCGAGAATAATGTCGTGATTTCTTCAGATGTGGATTGTAGGCCTTGCTATAAACGTTTCAAGCTCTCTGAATGTAATACGAGGAAATGCCTGGAACGTATTTCAATAGACAAAGTATTTGATGCGGTCTGTAAGTTAATGTAATTAGTGGAAGTTATGAAAATAGATATATTCACTTTCAACAGACAGTATGAAGATATAAAAGATGAGATAAGAGGGCCTCTTGAAGAGGTTATAAAGTCAGGCCAGTTTATCCTCGGAAAAGATGTGGGCCTTTTTGAACAGGCCTTTTCAGCTTACTGCAATATGAAATATGGGGTAGGTCTGAATTCCGGGACAGATGCCTTGTTCTTGGCATGCCTTGCATGCGGGATTGGAAAGGGCGACGAGGTGATAGTGGTGCCTTATACTTATATTGCTACCCTCCTTGCGATATCCATGACAGGGGCTAAACCCGTACTGGTAGATATAGACGAAGAGACTTATAACATTGATGTCTCAAAAATAGAACGTAAGATTACTAATAAGACAAAGGCGGTTTTACCCGTACATCTTTATGGCCATCCCGTAGATATGGATCCATTGATGAAAATCGCTGAAAAGTATAATCTAAAAGTTATAGAGGACTGTGCCCAGGCACATGGGGCCCTGTACAAGAATAAAAAGGTAGGTAGTTTCGGTGATGTAAGTTGTTTTTCGTTCTATCCTACCAAGAATTTGGGCGCTTTTGGAGATGCAGGCATGGCTCTTACGGATTCGGAAGAGATAAAACAAAGACTTATATCTTTGCGGGACTATGGTAGAAAGGGTAGATATGAACATGTTATAAAAGGCTATAATTCCAGGCTCGATACATTGCAGGCTGCGATTTTAAGGGTGAAACTCAAACATCTAGACGAGTGGAATGAAAAGAGAAGAAAGAATGCCCATCTTTATACAAAACTGTTTAAAGAGAAGGGATTAGACCTTGTACTTCCATATGAGGCAGATTATGTAAAGCATGTTTATCATATTTATGTCGTAAGGATAAAAAATAGGGAAGAAGTTGTGAAACAGCTTATGGATAAAGGCATTAGGACATTAATACATTATCCTATACCAATACATCTACAAGCTGCATATAAGGAGTTGGGCTATAAGAAGGGGGATTTTCCTATAGCTGAGAAATGCTGTGAAGAGGTCTTGACTTTACCTATGTATCCTGAACTCGGTGAGCAAGAGATCAGATATGTAGTAGACACATTCAGCGGATTTTTATGAAGATATTGTTAATAGGTGCTTCCGGTGTTTTGGGGAACAGGTTATACAATGACACTATAAAAAAGAAATGGAATATTCTGGGGACATATTGTTCCCGTGAGAGCGAAGGGCTTTGTTATCTGGATTTGAAGAATAGAAAAAGCATAGAAAAGATATTCCGCCTTTTTAGTCCAGAGGTTATAGTGCTGGCAGGTGGCCTTGCTGATGTCGACCAGTGCCAGATTAAACCAAAATTAGCATATGAAGTAAATGTCAAAGGGACTTTGGAGATAATAAAAAAAGTAAAACAGTACGGTGCCAAATTAGTATTTTTATCCACCGATTATGTATTTGATGGTAAAGACGGGCCTTATAAAGAAAAAGACAGGCCGGCGCCTGTAAATATATATGGGAGAACAAAATTAGAAGGAGAGCAATCAGTTAAAGGTCTTTTGAAAAATTATCTTATTATCCGTACCTCTCAGATTTATGGTTTAGATTCCAGGAGTAAAAATTTCGCCATTAAAATAATAAGCAATATGCAGACTAATAAAAGGATTTATGCAGCTTGCGATTTTTATTCAACGCCGACTTATGTTGGTTCTTTATCATGCGGCATTATCGAACTTCTGGAAAAGGGTAGGGGTGGTACATTCAATATAGCGGGGACTGATTTTATAAGTCGGTGTGAATATGTGAATAAGATTGCAGATATATTTAATCTTGACAAAAGATTTATTAAGAAGGTTAAACTTAGAGATTTAAAGCTTAGAGCACCCAGACCTCCAAAGGCAGGGCTTAACGCTACTAAGATAAGTGGGATTTCAAAGAATATTTTATTGAGCTGTACACAGGGGTTGAACGTTTTTAAGAAAGAAATGAGGTTTTTATGATACAGATTTTCTCAAATTCTCTTGGTGAGGAAGAAATAGAAGCTGTAAGAAGAGTCTTTGAGTCAAGATGGATTGGTTTCGCAAATGAGTGTAAGTTATTTGAGAAAGAATTTGGCGAGAAAATAGGTGAAAGCAAGGTCTTAGCAATAAATAGTTGTACAGCAGGGCTTTTTATGGCTATGAAAATTTTAGGTATAGCACCACGTGATGAAATTATTGTCCCTGCAATAAATTTTATAGGAGTACCTAATGCAGTAATAGCCGCAGGGGCGAAGCCTGTTTTTGCTGATGTGGATACAAGATATCTAAATATATTACCGTCAGAAATAGATAGGCTTCGGAATAGAAATACAAAGGCCGTGTTCCTTTTGCATTATGGAGGTCATCCATGTGATGTAGATGAATTGAGAAAGCACTGTAACGGGCTTTATATATTAGAAGATAGTGCTAATTCAATCGTTTCAAAATATAAAGATAAAAATTGTGGAACGCTTGGAGATATAGGATGTTTTAGTTTTGATGCAATGAAGATATTGTCAGCTGGTGATGGTGGAGCAATTACTGTAATGGATGAAAAATTGTTTTTAAAGGCGATGGAGGTGCGTTATCTTGGAATAAAAAACAGACAATCTGGCATTGATTCTTTAAAAGAAAATAAAAATAGATGGTGGGAGATAGAACTTGCTTCTGCTGAAAATCGTTATTTGACCAATGATATATTGTGTGCAATAGCGAGGGTCCAATTGAAAAAACTGAATTCCTTTATTAAAAGGAGAAAAGAAATTTGGCGTATTTACCAGAGCGCATTTGAAGGAGTAAGATTTATAGAAAAGCCACCAGAGCCTTTACCAGATACAGAAAGCTCTTATTATTTATATTGGATTAAGGTAAAGAATAACCTACGGGATAAATTAGCAGCTTACTTGGTAAAGAACGGTATATATTGTACATTTCGCTATTATCCGCTTAACTTGGTAAAATACTATGACTCGAAAGAAAGATTACCTAATGCCGCACAGTTAAACGAGGAGATATTAAACCTTCCTCTTCATCAAAATCTTTCTAATGATGACATAGAGAAAATTATAGATACAGTAAAAAGATTTTTTAAGAGGGTGTAACAATGCTTGTAGATTTAATAAGGGTACCTGATCCAACATGTATAGATGATCTCTTAGATGAACCTTTGGGCCTTATGTATCTTGCCGCGTGCTTAAAAAAAGAGGGTTATGAGACCAGAGTTACAAATCTGGCAGGTCATTCTTTTGAAAGCTGTAAAAGTGAAATAAAAGAATCCGATCTATACGGAATTCAACTTTATACACCTACCTCAGAGTTAGGTATAGAGATAGCAAAATTTATAAAAGAGAACTTTCCAGGAAAGCCAGTTATTTGTGGTGGGGCCCATCCGAGTGCTTTACCTGAATCGAAAGAGTTGGATATTTTTGATAACGTTGTAATAGGTGAGGGTGAACGTTCTATAGTAAAGATTGTAGATGCTTATAGACAGAATAGACGAATACAGAGGGTAATAAAAAGTGATTTCATAAAAGAACTTGATTCTATACCTTTACCTGCCTGGGATATGGTAGATATGATGAAGTTTCACAGAAAGGTAGAAGGCCAGAGGTGTTTTGGAATTATAGGGTCAAGGGGATGTAGTTTTCATTGTGCTTTTTGTGATCAGGCAATAATGGGAAATAAAGTCAGATTTCGTTCTATAGATAATATAGTGTATGAGATCAAAGAGGTGATCAATAAATATGGGGTTAGTCGATTTGAATTTTTTGATGATATGTTTACTGTAAGAAAATCTCGCCTTGTTGAATTTAAGGAAAAGACAAAGGGGCTTAAACTAAGCTATAGATGCAATGGTAGGACTGATGTATTAATAAAAGATGTATATTGGCTTTTAAAAGAGTCAGGATGCAAGGTGGTATGTTTTGGTATAGAATCAGGATCGCAGGAGATTTTAGACAGAATGGGCAAACAAAATACTGTAGAGAATAATTATAAAGCAATAGAACTTGCCCAAGAAGTAGGGCTTACTGTTATAGGTTATTTTATGATAGGTTTTCCTGGAGAAACCATAGAAACAATAAATGAAACTCTAGAGTTTATAAAAAAATCAAATCTAGATCAAGCGCAGTTTTATACATTTATACCTTTGCCAGGCTGCGATGTATATAAGCATCCAGAGAAATATGGCACTAAAATAATATCATATAATTATTCAGATTATTATCTTGTTACAGGTTCAGAAGGCCTTGGTGGTAAGATAGTTGAGACAGACAGTTTAAGCGCTGATGAACTTGAGAATCAGATTAAGATGATAAGAAGGTTTTTAAAAGAACGGGGTTTTAGAGGCAGAACTCAAGATTATTACAAGGATAAGTTAAAATACAAACAGGTTTAAACTGACTGATATTATAGGAAGAGATTAATATGAGTTGTGATATTATAATAGCAGTTTGGAATTTGAAGAAATACACAAGAAACTGTATTGAAAGTATCTTGAAATATACAGACTATCCTTTCCGTCTTATAGTTACAGATAATGGCAGCCGTAGAGAAACAAAAGAGTATCTGGAGAGCCTGAAGAATGACCCCAGATTAAAGGGGCGTAATTACGCCTTAATACGAAACGAAGATAATCTTGGTGCTACAAAGGCTTTGAACCAGGGGCTTAAGATATCAGAGGGTGATTATGCTATGATACTCAATAATGATACCGTTGTAACAAAAGGTTGGTTGACAGAAATGGTAAAAATAGGTGAATCTTCAAAAGAGATTGGCATAGTAAATCCAAACAGTAATAATTTGGGTTTAAGAAAACCACGGTGGTTATCTCTATCTAGGTATGCCGAAGGACTAATGAGAAAATATGATGGACAGTTTATAGAAATGGCTACTGCAGTTGGGTTTTGCTATATGGTAAAGCGTGAGGTCATAGATAAAATAGGGATACTTAGTGAAGAGTATGGACTGGGAAATTTCGAAGAGACAGAGTACTCTATCCGCGCGGCCCGGAGTGGATATAAATCTGTTGTTTCCAAAGCAAGCTATGTATGGCACAAAGAGCATGCATCTTTCGATCTTTTAGATAATTTTGAAGAGATGTTTGAAAAAAATCAAAAGATGTTTTACGATATGTTCGGGAAACCAGAGAGGCTTCTTTATGTATTGACACAGAAAAACGAGAAGTATTTAAAGAGACTAAAAATAGATACTTACGAATTGGCGAAGAAGTGTAATTGGATATGGGTTATATCAAAACGTAAGATAGGTAAAATTCCTCTTAATGTCCATACAAATATAATAAGGTTTAGATATTTGTCTTTTGGCCTTAGATTACGATGTATTTTCAGAATCCTTGTCAAAAAGAAAAAATTTAATACAATATTGATCGATGATAAGTTGCTTTATAATATCTTAACAAGATTAGAATCTTTTCATAAAGCAGCGATAAAGAAAATCTGAATTTCATGGCAAGTGCACTAAAAATGTTTTTCAACAATTCCTGGTTGCTAAATAAGATAAGGTATTTTTTTACGCCTTATATGCTTCAGAAAAAAAGAGCGGCTTTTCTCTTTGATGATTCAGAATTTTACAGGGTGAATCTAAACTGTAAGGGAGATGCCTGTTTTGGCTATGTGAATATAGACGAGAAAAGGACTAAAGGAAGGGTTTTTGTGTCGCCTATGCATCGTCTTCCTTTTCCTGATAACAGGGTTAAATTGGTATTTTTAGATTTTGAAACTGTAAGCAAAAACAAAAATCTGGATAGCATATTTCTTGAGCTGTCTAGAATACTTATACCTAATGGTATACTTACTATTGACAATATAAGAGCAAATGAAGAAGTTTTGGATAGGTTGTCTAAAGCAGGGTTTAGCTGGATTTTTAGAAATTCTCAAAAATACCTACCTGTTGCACACTTTGTATATAGCCAGAAGGAGCGATTTGTTAAACGAAGATATTTTTATGCCACTCATTCAGATGATAAGTTGATTTTATCCAAAGATGGTAAAGGAGAGAGGGTTTTATTGGGACAGTTTGATTTCGGCGCGGATAGATTTAATGAAATCAGGCTTTTAAATGTTTTAGAATATGTATGCCCTGATAATATGGAAGGTTTTTTAATGGCTTTGCTAAAAGCATTAAGAAACGGAGCAAGGTTAGAGATATTGGTAAAGGACGAGGCGTTTATTGAAGACGGAAAATCTCTAAGCTTTTTTGACAAAGCAAATCTTGCCCAGTATTTAACAGAGGCAGGATTTTTATTTGAAAATATTGAATTAAAGGGAGAGGATATATATGCCAGGGTTAGAAAAAAGCCTTCCGTAAACTTTATAAAAGACAGACCGAAACGCATCTGTGCTATCGGTCAATATATGATGGTAAGATACAATCAGTTGGGATTTGATTGGGATGGTGTGCCGCGGGCAATGGATGAATTGGGCTATGATTATATTCTTTTAGAAGGCCTGAGAAATATGGCTTATAAAGAATTGCACAATGCCATGTTTTCTTATAAGCCGGATTATATCTTTTTAATGTTAAAAGAAACACTACCGATATTATTTGATATAAGTGAGGACTTGAAGAAGATTGGGGCTAAGACAATCTTTTGGTTTACGGATCCTGATGAACCATGGGATGTGGATTTAAAGGGGGTTCTTGATTTTATGTTTCTTAGCAATACCGGTCAAATAGAAAGCTACAAAAAAGCATTTAATATTGACAACATATATTTTATGGCACAGCCGTGTACCCCGTCTATTATGCACTATTGTAAATTGCCGGAAATTTACGATATTGGTTTTACAGGTGCTTTGAGTAATGTAGTTTTGCATAATACAAGAAGGCAGGTTTTAATGGATTTGTCTAGTAAATATAATGTGGCAATTCGAAATAACATGCGCAATAATGTATCCGAGTTTTATTCACAGTCAAAGATCGTTTTTGGGGCTAGTGATTTCAAGTATGATCTATATACTTCAAATCGTATATTTGTGGCAATGAGTTGCGCCAGAGCATATTTAACGAATAAATTTCCAGGTATAGAAAAATTAGTGAAAAACAGACATCATGTTCTTTGGTTTGAGGATTATTCAGAAATGGCTTCAATAGTCGATTATTATTTAAAACATGACTTAGAAAGGTGCCGTATAGGAGAAAACGCGGCAAGATTGGTACATTCCAAACATACATATAAAGAGAGGCTAAAGAATATTTTTGATATTGTGGACGGAAAGACAGAAAGCTTTTATGGATTCATCTGAGGATTTAAAGCCAGGTGGTTCTGGTATATTGCCGCAAAAGACGCACCCTAAGTTTTTCATGAGGCACTTTAGTGCCTATAACTTCGCGGTTTCTTATGTCAAAGTAAAAGATGTCTTGGAGATAGGTTTCGGAGACGGATATGGTGCGGATTTCTTGGCGGGGTCCGCTAAAAACATAAAGGCTATAGATGTTTTGGGGAAGAATGTAGATCTTGCTTCAAGTAAATATAAAAGGCCCAATCTGCAGTTTAAAGAGATGTCCGCGGTAGATTTGGATTTTGGTGATGAGAGTTTTGATGTAGTGGTGAGCTTTCAGGTGATAGAGCATATCCCTGAAAAACTTTTGATGAAATATCTGGAGGAGATAAAAAGGGTGTTAAATAAGAGCGGAATCGCCTTTATATCCACCTTGAACTTAGTGAAGAACAAAAAGCCAGACCGTCCCTATAACAAGAATCCTTTCCATGTAAGGGAATTTGACTTTGAGGGGTTTGACGGGCTTATAAAGAAGGTGTTTGATAGATATGAGATTATGGGCCTTTTTTGCGGCGCAAGGTTAAGGTTTTTTGATAGGTTGAAAAAAATAGGGATTTTTAGATTTTTGCCGCGGACTCTCAACATCGTCGATAGATATTATGATAATATAACAGCAGATGATTTCGTTTGGAAAAAAGAGAATCTTTCGCAATGTATAGATTTTATGGCAGTATGCAAAAAGGCATAAGTATATGAGAGAAAGATTATTAAAAATCCTTAGATGTACTGAATGTAAGAATAACACTTTCTCTTTGGAAAAGATAGAAGATGGAAAACTGGAGATCAAAAACGGAAAGATAGTTTGCAGGAGTTGCACGAATGTCTATCAGATTGAAGATGGCATAGTTAGTTTCCTTAAAAATGCATCTAGTGATGTAATGCGTGAGAGAAGGACGATGGATGAAGACGAATACATAACTGATGGCCAGGGCAATAGATACAAGATAACGAGTGATACAATAGAGAAATTCAAGAAGCAGTTTCTTTCCCTCCCTGAGGGAAATGGTTCCCACTTTTTTAAAAGAGGGGGTAGTTTCCAGACTATAAGAGAGGGATCTAGCAGGTTTTATTCTACGCTTAATAGTCTGGCTATTACAGGTAAAGAGAGCATACTTGAGATAGGGGCGTGTTTTTCATATGCTGCTTTTAGATTTGCCGAAAGGGGTTGCAGGGTCGTTGCCCTTGATATAAGTAATTATCTGAAGGTTGCGGGGCTTTTTGCAGAGAAGGCATATTTTGACAGGATATTTTCGGATATACACCGGATGCCGTTTGTAGACAATACATTTGATATTGTGTTCGGCTCAGCAGTCTTTCATCACAGTAAGGATCTGGCCAAGGCCTTTAGAGAGATTCACCGTGTTTTAAAAGTAGGTGGAAGGCTTGTGTTGATTAATGAATCGGCAAGGGGTATATTTGAAGAGGTGCATCCAAGCTTTAAGGAAATGGAAGCAAGAGGTTTTGGCGATACCTCATACACAATACCACAGTGGAAAAAAGCTGCCTATGAGGGAGGGTTTAAAAAACTGGAGATCGATTTTCTATCCCTGGCAGATGATTATATCTCTAGGCATAAGAATAGGGACTCAAAAGATAATTTTAAATTGAAATCCGCATATTTTATTACCAGATACAGGACTTTAGAGAGATGTTTATTGAATTTAATAAAACTACATAGGATTTTTTTTAGGCCAAAAAGTTGGAAACTTGTGTGTAATAAATAAGGAGCGTATTCAATGAAAGATAAGATTCTTATAGTAAAATTGGGTTTCACAGAGACTATTGACGGGAAGATTTCGACCGATAGTGTAAGTCTCGGCGATGTTTTTAGGAGTACTTCGATTTTGCATCTATTCAAGAACGATAATGTGACGTGGCTTACTACAAAAGATGCCTTGCCTCTTTTGGCGCAGAGTCCTTATATAAAGAGGCTATTAGTATACGATTTGACAACGTCGTTGCAGCTTAAGTCAGAGCATTTTGACGTAATCATCAATTTAGAAAAGGTGCCTGGCGTATGCGCCCTTACGGATTCGATTCAGGCTTGGAGAAGGTATGGTTTTAGATTTGATGCAAAAAGAGGGACGGCAGAGGCATATGAGCATTCATATGAAGTGGTGGCGAATTCCGAAGATCCGAAGTTGCGGCGACAGATGAAAAAACACTGGATAGAGATGCTTTATGGAATGATAGGTAGGGACTGGAGAGGCCAGGGATATATATTGGGGTATAGGCCGAAAACCAAAGAGAAATTTGATATAGGATTTAACGTTAAAGTCGGGAACAGATGGCCTAATAAGGCCTGGCCTGAAGAGAACTGGAGAAGATTGGAAGAGTTAATAGGAAATAAATTCTCGATTTCATACCAGCAGTCACTTGGAGATATTAACGGCTATATTAACTGGCTTAATAGCTGTAGGCTTATTGTCACAAATGACTCATTAGGATTGCATCTTGCGATCGCGTTGAAAAAAAAGGTGATTGCGCTTTTTGGTCCGACTTCAGAAAGAGAAGTCTATATGTTCGATAGGGGTTGTATAATACGGCCTCAACAGAAACTTAAATGTATGCCGTGCTTTAGTACAAGATGTAGATTCGGCCGTTCGTGCATGTATATGATAGAACCGGAGACTGTTTGTAAGAAGATAAAAAAATTGTTGAGATAAAGAAAATGCAAAGACCGATTAAAAATATCTTAGTTACGGGTGGCGCGGGATATGTGGGTTCTTTACTTGTGCCGGAATTATTAAAAAATGGGTATCGGGTAAAGGTACTTGACCTTTATTGGTTTGGTGAGCATGTGCTGGATTCAGTAAAAGAGAATCCTAATCTAAAAGAGATAAAGGGTGACATAAGAGATGTAGGATTACTGGAAAGAGAATTGGAAGGTATAGATGCAGTGATACACTTGGCCTGCATATCCAATGACCCGAGTTTTGAGTTGGATTCTTCGCTTGGTAAATCCATTAACTATGATGCATTCCTACCTCTTGTTAAAATATCAAAGGACTTGGGGGTCAGGCGTTTTATATATGCATCCAGCTCCAGCGTTTATGGCATAAAAGAAGAGGATGAGGTAACAGAAGAATTAAGGCTGGAACCACTGACCGATTATTCGAAATATAAGGCCTTGTGTGAAGATGTCTTGCTTAAAGAGACAAGCCCTGACTTTACGACTTTAGTATACAGGCCCGCTACAGTATGCGGGTATTCGACCAGGCAACGCTTGGATTTAGCTGTCAATATACTTACCAATCACGCTGTGAATAAAGGTGTGGTAACTGTTTTTGGAGGGGAACAGAAAAGGCCCAATATACACATAAAGGATATGGTCGATGCGTATTTACTGGCGCTTAAAATAGAAAAGGGCTTAATCTCGGGTAAGATTTTCAATGTGGGATACGAGAATTATAAAGTAAAAGAACTTGCACAGATGGTCAAATGTGTTGTAGGAGAAGATACAGAGATAAAATATTCCCCTACAGATGATTTAAGGTCTTATCGTGTCTCGTCTGAAAAAATCGCGCGGGAATTAAGTTTTAAACCAGGGCATTCTGTAGAAGAAGCGATAAAAGACCTGGTTGATGCTTTCAAGGACGGAAGACTCTTGAGTCCTTTGGAAGATATGCGTTATTATAATATCAGGACAATGAAGAGTATGAGGATAAAATAATATCGTGGATAAGATAATTTCTAAAACACACATTTCTTTACTGCTAAGTATGCTTAAAACAAGGATGGTAGAAGAGAAAATAGTAGAGCTTTATCCTGAGCAGGAGATGAGGTGCCCTACTCATTTATATATAGGTCAAGAGGCAGTAAGTGCAGGTGTCTGTCAAAATCTTAAAAAAAGAGATTATGTATTCTCCAGTTATCGCAGCCATGGTGCATATATTGCAAAGGGCGGAAGTATTAAGGGATTGTTTGCAGAGCTATACGGGAAGAAGACAGGTTGCTCAAAAGGCAAAGGCGGTTCAATGCACATTATTTCTAAGGAAGTGAATTTCATGGGTACCTCTGCCCTGGTGGGAGGCGTTATACCTATAGCAGCCGGGACAGCCCTTGCATCTTCCATGAAAAGAGAGAAAAGAGTGTCGGTTGTATTCTTTGGCGACGGGGCTTGTGAAGAGGGTGTTTTCCAGGAGACCTTGAATTTTGCGGCGTTGAAAAAACTACCTGTTGTTTTTATATGTGAAAATAATTTCTATGCGACTAACAGTCATCAATTGACCCGACAGGCAGTTGATAATATTTATAAAAGGTCTGAGATTTATAATATTCCGGGATTCAAAGTAGACGGTAATAATGTGTTAGATGTATTTAAACTATCAAAGCGGGCTGTAGAGAATGCCAGAAACGGTAAAGGGCCTTCTTTAATAGAATGCAGGACATATAGATGGCTTGAGCATGTAGGGCCTTATTTCGATTATGATTTGGGTTATAGAAGCAAGGCTGAACTCGATAAGTGGATTAAAAGATGTCCATTAACGACGTATGAGGGTGTACTTCTCGAAAAAGGGGTTATACGTAGAAGTGCTCTGGATAAGATGAAGGAAAAATTGCGTAGAGAGATAGAAGATGCAGTGTCATTTGCAAAGAAGAGTCCTTTTCCTAGTGTTAAAGATACTCATAAGGATGTCTATGAAAAGAAAAGATAGCAGTATAAGACAGCTTACTTATTGCCAGGCCATTAATGAGGCCTTGGTCCAGTTGTTAGAAAGACACAGGAATATCTTTATAATGGGACTCGGGGTAGACGACTGCGGGAGGATTTTCGGCTCGACACGCGGTCTTTCAGAGAGGTTCGGAAAAAAACGTGCCTTTGAGATACCCATTTCAGAAAATGCAGTAACAGGTGTAGCTATTGGTGCCTCATTATGCGGTATGCGGCCGATAATGACTCATCAAAGGATGGACTTCATGTTTTATGCCTTTGACCAGATCATAAATCATGCTGCAAAGTGGCACTATATGTTTGGCGGGCAGTTTCCTGTACCCATAACCATCCGGACAATTATAGGTCGCGGTTGGGGGCAAGGTGCCCAACATTCTCAAAGTCTACACTCACTTTTTGCGCATATACCAGGCCTGAAGGTTGTTATGCCTAGTACTCCATATGATGTTAAGGGACTACTCATTTCCAGTGTATTGGATGATAATCCTGTTATTTTTATAGAGCACCGCAGATTGTATGATGAGAAAGGTGCAGTGCCTGAAGAGTTTTACAGTATCCCTTTAGGCAAGGCAAGGATAGTAAAAAAAGGCAGGGATATAACCATAGTCGCAAATTCACAGATGGTACGAGAGGCGGAAAAAGGGGCAAAAGAACTTTTAAAATCCGGCATAGACGCTGAGGTAATAGATCTACGGACAATAAGGCCTTTAGACGAAGACCTGATATTTAATTCCGTTAAGAAGACAGGAAGATTGATAGTGGCAGATACAGGGTGGAGGAATTGCGGGATTGCCTCAGAGGTTTCGAGTAGCGTGGCCGAGTCTGTATTTGAATACCTGAAAGCCCCTATTTTAAGGATTACTTTTGCAGATACGCCTACGCCTACAAGCGCTGCGCTTGAGAAGACATTTTATCCTGATTCCGAAGACATTGTTTATGTTGCAAAGAGATTGATATTGGGTAAAAAAATAAAAAGAAAGAAAAAAGAAAGAGCTATACTTGACGAGCAATTCAAAGGACCTTTTTAGATAGTGGTTACATAATTATCAAGAGAGAGTTTAATCTGGATAGTCAGTTTTTAAAATGAAAATCGCGTTTCTGCAAGAAACTGTTAATCAAAATATCGGAATAATGTATCTTTCAGCTATTCTGAAAAGTCGTGGCCACCATTGCGAGCTATTTGTAAAATCATTAGAAAAAAATGACTTTTTACGCAAAGTTATGTTTTATAAGCCAGACATATTGGGATTTAGTGTTATTACTGGTTCGCATCGCTGGGCATTGAGAACAGCTGATTGTTTGAAGGAGCGTCTATCTAAGGTATTAGTAGTCTTAGGTGGGCCCCACCCCACTTATTTTCCAGAAGTGGTGAATGAGAAGATGGTAGATGTTATTGCACGCGGAGAAGCTGAACTTTCTTTTGCTGAGTTGATACAGAGGATGGAAGAAGGAAGGGATTTTTCTGATGTTCTGGGTTTGTGGGTAAAGAGAAACGACAAGGTTTATCGTAATGATGTTGCACCGTTAGTCGAAGATCTGTCGTCGCTGCCGCATCCCGATCATAAGTTATATCTGAAATATTCATTTTATCAGAAACAGACGGAGGTTCCTTTTAGTACTATACGTGGATGTCCATACAGATGTTCTTTTTGTTATAACCATACCAAGGCAGAACTCTATAGAGGTAAAGGTTGCTTTGTTCGCACAAGGGATATCTCTGATATAATTAATGAGATGAGAACGGCTCATACTCTTTACCCAAATATGCGTACCGTCATTCTTTATGACGATATTATCGGAATTGATAAAAAATGGCTTGCTGATTTCTGCGATGCATATGCTAAGTATATTAAATTGCCATGGTTTACAAGTATCAGGCCTGATAAAGTGGATAAATTTACAGTTGAAAAATTAGCAGCAGCTAATTGCTCTTGTCTATCGATGGGCGTAGAGACAGGAGACGAAGAACTTAGGACCAGGATACTGTGTAAGAAAATTTCTAATTCCCGATATATTGAAGCTAGTGACCTTTTGCACAAAGCCGGAATCAAGGTAAGGACTTCCAATATGTTTTTTTTGCCAGGAGAGGACATAGATAAGGCCATTACAACTGTAGAGATTAACCGTGAGATGAAAACAGATTTTGCTTGGGGCTATACATTGCAACCGTATCCTGGGACAGATATTTATGAGTATGCTATGAATAATGGATATCTCCCGCCGGATTTTCAATTCGATGATATTGACCCGCTAGGTCTTACAAGACCTATCATCCAGATGAATGATAGAAAAAAGATAAAAGTTCTGCATCGCCTTTTCCATTTGGCAGTACACAATGATTTCATATATAGAGTAATCAGAAAACTTGTTCTTATTCCGCCTAATCCAATATTTGATATGTTATATTATTATTCTCTAATAGCGAGTTATGCCAAGTATCATAAAGTAAGTCTCTGGCGCGCAGCTTCAATAGCGTGGAGTAATTACAAAGAAACCAAAAGCATGCAATTGAAAAAAGAAAGGTGGTAACGTGAAATGATGCCGAGATATTTTGTAAGTGTAGTTATGCCTGCCCTCAATGAAGAAAAAAGCATAATAGTTGCAATTAGTAATACTTTAGCTGGTTTTGATGATATAGGTGTAAAAGGTGAAATTATCGTCGTTAATGATGGGTCTAGAGACAACACTGATCGCTTGGTCGAAGAAAAGATGAAGAGTGATAATCGAATTCGCATGATAGTTCATGATGCGCCAAAAGGTATTGGTTCATGTTTTTGGGACGGAGTTGATGTTGCAAAAGGTGATATAGTAACAATGATTCCAGGAGATAATGAGAATGATCCATGGGAAACTCTACGTTATGTTGAACTTCTTGAATATGTGGATATTGTTATCCCTTTTGCGTACAATAAAAATATTCGTTCTTTATCAAGGAATATTTTATCTCGTACTTATTTATCTGTAATAAACTTAACATTTATGACGAGTTTTAACTATACTAATAGCACGGTTATTTACCGTAAGAGTGTGTTGCAGCAGTTGAGATATAGGTGTCATAGTTTTTTCTTTCAGACAGACATTTTGGTGAGGACTGTAAAAAAAGGTTATCTATTTGCCGAGGTGCCTTATCGCCTGGGTTCAAGAAAAGCAGGAGAATCAAAATTGATTTCTTTTCCTTCTCTATGGAAGACAGCAAAAGACTATTTTAAATTAGTTAAAGATGTTTATTGCACACAGAGAAAGGAATTGAATGAAAGGTATTTCTGCCTTGATTCTTCAACGGCAAAACGTCAAAATTTGAATAGTAAATACAAAGAAATATGATTTTTGTGAGATTTTGTATTAGAGGTTTTCAATGTCTGAAATAATTCTTGATGGGCACAAGCTTAATTGGCATAAGGAGAGGGTAGAGGCATGGTTGAGGGGTGAAAGGATTGCACCTATTACCATGGATTGTGCATTGACAAGGAGATGTACCTATAGATGCGTTTATTGTTATGGCCAGCTCCAGGCTAATGATGAAAAAAAGATGACTAAAGATGTTATTTTCTCGTTTTTAGATGATGCAGCTGAGATAGGAGTAAAGGCGATAAGTTTTGTCAGTGACGGCGAGAGCACATGTTCTCCGTATCTATACGATGCCATACTTAGAGGCAAGAAAAATGGATTGGATATGGCATTGGGAACAAACGGTTATCTTTTAAAAGAAGAGCGGTTAGAGGAGATTTTACCAGCCCTTACATATTTAAGGTTTAATGTCTCAGCCGGAGAAGCGGATAGGTATGCGTATATTATGGGATGCAATAAAGACTGCTTTGAGACAGTGTGTAATAGTATAAAAAAGTGCGTGGAAATAAAAAAGAAAAAGAAGTTAGACGTTACGCTTGGTTTACAGATGGTCCTTATGCCGGATCTCAAAGACCAGATTATCCCTACTGTAAAACTTGGGAAAGAATTAAGGGTCGATTACGTTGTAATTAAACACTGTAGCGATGATGAATCCGGCGCCCTGGGTGTGGATTATTCTAAATATGATGAATTGACTGACCTGTTAAAAGAGGCAGAAAGTTATTCTGACCGGCAATGCTTAATTAAAGTAAAGTGGTCTAAGATTTTGAGTAAAGCGAGACGCCGTTATTTCCAATGCTATGGTCCTCCTTTTATTATGCAGCTTTCAGGCTCGGGACTTGTGGCCCCCTGCGGCATGTTGTTTAATACAAAATATAAAAAATATCACATAGGAAATATTGTTGATAAGCCATTTAAAGAGATCTGGAAAAGTAAACGTTACTGGGATGTCTTGGATTTGATTGCCTCAGATAAATTCGACGCCACAACCATGTGTGGCACTTTATGCCTTCAAGACAGGGTCAATGAGTTTTTGTGGGATTTAAGGCACGGAGAAGCTATTTCGAAGGATGTGAAAGGTACAAGGCCGTTACATGTTAATTTCATATAGGATGTAGATGCAAAGCTAATTTGAGAAATGAAGAATATAATCATACCTCCGACTTATAATTATATAGCGGTATTCTTGACACTTGCCTGCAATTATCGCTGCAGTTATTGTATAAATTATTTTGAAGTTGCGCAGTTCGATAAACTCTTAATAAAAGGGCAAGACTGGGCAAGGGGTCTTAATAGGATCGTCTCACGAGACGATCTGCCGATTACACTACAGGGAGGGGAGCCGAGTATACACAAAGATTTTATTGATGTCCTGAATTACATAAAGCCGACTTTAAAAATAGACATACTTACGAATATCCAGTTTGATGTGGATGCATTTATAGAAAAAGTTAAACCCGATAGGTTGAAACGAGTCGCGCCTTATGCGCCTATTAGAGTTAGTTTCCATCCTGAGGTAATGCGTCTGGATGAAACGCTTTCTAAGGTGTTGAAGTTACAGATGGCAGGGTTTGACATCGGAATATGGGGAGTTATGCACCCTATGCAGGAAGACATCATTTTAGAGGCACAAAAGAGGGCAAAGAAAATGGGGGTAGATTTCAGGACAAAGGAGTTTTTAGGGGATTACGACGGCTCTCTATTTGGTACTTATAAATATAAAGGAGCCTGTGATAAAAAATTCAGAAAAAAATGCCTTTGCAAGACCAGTGAACTTATAATTGGGCCTTCGGGAGGGGTATATAGGTGCCATAGCGACCTTTATGAAGGTCGTAAGCCTATCGGTAGCATTTTGGACCCTGACTTTGAAATAAAAGATACATTTAGACCGTGTGATTGGTTTGGACACTGTAATCCCTGTGATATAAAGGTAAAGACAAACAGGTTTCAACAGTGCGGACATACATCTGTTGAGATAAAGGATATTCAGGATTAGTTTTCTATTAGGCATATGAAGAGTTCAAGATTAGATTTTCTATTTCTGGTATTAATAGTTTCGCTTGTTACACTGCAGCCATATTTTAAGCATGGCGCTATAAATTTTTATGAAACAGGGCAATATTTTCCACAGATAAATGAGGTATTTCATGGTAGAGTTCTTTATA
>JAHJHC010000077.1 GCA_018824145.1 Candidatus Omnitrophota bacterium
AGGCATTACTGTGTCTTTATTGCGGGGGAAGCCTGAATCGCAGCGTAGGTTTTATGGGAAAACTAAAATATCCAACACCGAGGATAATAAGCTCTATTGTTGTTGTATTGACATTGATAGGTTTTATTCTATTGATCTCGATTTTCTCCGGGTGTAGAAGTATTTATGTAGGCGGCAGTGGGAAGGTCGGAGAAGTGACTGGCAGCGGAGGAGTAAATATCCCTGTACCGACGAAATAGTAATCGTAGAATAGAACATGGGAGGATGTAGAATGCATAAATTATTAGTGGTAGATGACGATATCGAGGCCTGTGATTTTCTGAAGCGGTTTTTTGAGAAAAAAGACTTCCAGGTTTTTGTTGCTAATGATGGGGAAAGCGCCGTATCTATGGTCAAGAAGAAGCGGCCTGACATAATACTTTTGGATATAAAGATGCCTGGCCAGTCTGGGATGAAAGTTCTACAAGAAATAAAGGAAATTGATAAAAAATCCAAGGTTATTATGATGACAGGTGTTGACGAAGACACGGTGGTTGAATTAGCCAGGGAATACGGGGCTACAGGATATATTATAAAGCCGTTCAGTTTAGAATACTTAGAAAACGATATTATGCCGAAGATATTAGAGGAGCTTATTTGAATCTTCGAAAGGATATATATGGTTAGAAAAATCATGTTATCTATCGTATCGGTTTTATTTTTAGTCAATATGTGCGGATGCGCAGTATTGATAGGAGGCGCTGCCGGTGCAACCGGGACATCAAAGTGGCTTTCGGGAAAATTGACTCAACGTGTGGATGTTTCTTCAGAAAAGAGCTTGTCCTCGGTTAAATCCGCCTTAAAGTCTCTAAGACTAAATGTATCGAAAGAGACGATAACAGATGATATGATTCAGATCAAGAGCAATTATAGCGACGGAAAGACTATATGGATAGATATCAGGCCTTTATCTTCTACAAAGTCACAAATAGACGTGCGTGTAGGCGCAGTCAGTGATAGAGAGGCAGCGCAAGAGATTTTAGACAGAATTTTAAAATATTTATAATATAGATTATTGTAAGCCAGGAGGAAAGAATGAAAAAGACAGCTATTTTTATTTCTATTGCACTGATCGGCCTTTTTATCCTTTCAGTTACTAAAAATATTATGGTTAAAGTCGCACTTACAGGAGGGGTAAGGGCCATAACTGGCCTGAAGTTAAGTATCAGGAGCATTAATGTAGGGATTTTTAAGACTTTGATAGATATAAAAGGATTGAAATTGTACAACCCAGACGGCTTCTCTGATAAATTAATGGCAGACATACCTGAGATTTACGTTGATTACAAGTTAGGCCCTTTTTTGAGAAAGGAAATACATTTTGAAAAGTTGAAGCTAAACTTGAAAGAATTTATTGTTGTGAAGAACGAAAAAGGTGAAGTTAATCTTGATTCTTTAAAGGTAGTTAAGGAAAAGAAAGAAAAGGCTAAACCTGCTAAAGAAGGAAAAAAGACAGCATTCCAAATAGATGTCCTGGAGTTAAGCATAGGTAAGGTTATATATAAAGATTATACTGCAGGGCCCATCCCGAAAGTCAGAGAGTTCGACGTCAATATTGACGGGAGGTATGAGAATATAAATAATCCGCGCACATTCGCGAATTTAATTATAGTTAAGGCACTTTTGAATACTACGATCTCAAATCTGGCTGATTTTGATTTAGGGCCCTTAACCGAAGGACTGAAGGGCACTGTAGGAACAGCTGTTAATGCAGTTAGTAAAACAGCAGACACTACTAAAGACGTAGTGGGTAAGGCAAAAGATACTGCAGAAGAGGCAACAGAAAAGGTTACAGAGACTTTAAAGGGTATTCTCCCTTTTGGTAAATAATAGAAGGGTTAGGGTGAGGGAGAAAGGGTAGAGGTGCAAATTATGTTAAAATTTAGAAAAGGCTTCACTATTCTGGAACTCTTGATAGTGGTTTTGATTATAGGCATACTTGCTGCTGTGGGTATACCCCAGCTTGCAGAGTCTCTTGAAAAATCAAAGACTGCGGATGCAAAGTCAGGTTTATATCAGATATACAGAGCAGAAGAAGAATATGCTGCAAATAGATACGGAGTTTATACGAATTCTGTAGACGATCTTTTTGACGTAGCCCTCACTGAGAGATATTGGATCTTTACTATAGATACACCTACTTCCGTTTCCTTTACTGCAATTGCCACCCGGACAGGCGGGGCATATAGCGGTCAAACCATATCCATAGATAATAACGCTAACATATCCGGAAATTGGGAATTTCTCTAATGAGCAGGCCCGTCATGAAAGAGAAAAAGACCATCCTTATAATAGATGATGAAAAAGTCCTTGTGGAAATGCTTAAGGCTCGATTTGAAAAAAGTTACAATGTCTTAGTAGCTTATGACGGCAAGTCGGGCCTTGAGATCACCAATGAATCAAAACCCCACCTTATCATATTGGATATAAATATGCCCAAAATGAACGGAATAGAGTTCTATGGTAATATATGCAGCGAGGATAAAAAACCACGGTATCCGATTTTGGTTTTAACTGCCCGGGGGGAATTGGAGAGTCTTTTTAAAGATATCGATGTGGATGGTTTTATAACAAAGCCGTTCAGGGTTGATGAACTCAATAAGGAGATCGAAATCATAATAACCAAAAGATACGGAAGCCGCGCAAGGAGAAGATTAGATACAATAAATATCCCTAAGAAGGTTTTGATAGTCGAAGATGATGGGCTGGTTTCTGATAAACTATCGGTCAAGTTTCTAAATGCTGGATACACAGTAACTTCTTCAAATAGCGGCATGGATGCTGTTGAAAAAGTACTGGCTGATGTGCCGGATTTACTGGTGATCAAGCTTGGGCTATCGGATTTAAGCGGTGACATAGTGGTTGCTAAGCTGAAACAGATGCCCAGGACCATGGATATGGCAGTTGTAGTATATATTCCGGAGGATAAAGAAATTAATTATTATATAGCAGAAAACATATCTAGGCATATAGGAGTGAGAATAGTCCCATCTGACAACCCTTCTTTAATTTTAGAAAAGGCCAAAGATGTTTTGAAAGAGATATAGTAAAGTCTGCCAAAAAAATCCCCAATAAATCCCTTCCCAATGAGCTATATTTGTGCTATACTTATTAATATATAATAAGAGGTTGAAAGTGTATTTGGTCTATCTTATAATAAAGTTTAAAAAAGCTTATAATTTGTAGAAATAGGGGTATCTCATGATAAAAAATACAATTTCTATTAGTCTATTGATATTAATCATCACCATTAGTTTTATAAATAACCCTACCTATGCTGTTCCTGAATCAGTGAAAAGTACTAAAATGGGCACCAAAAAACAGGTAGAACAAGACTATGAAAGAGAGCGTCAGTTTATTGAAAAAAGAAGCCTTATAGAAGAAGTTAGAGGAAAGATAAATGAAGAAGCTGAAGATACGTTGCAACAACAAGAAGCAGAACCATGCCCAGATCCATTATTTTCGCCTAAATTTCTAGGGCCATTTAAAGATGAACCCGTGCATATTCCGTTGTCTAGTGAAAAAGATTAAGCCACAGATGCCAGTGTAGCTGCACCATCTCATGGTGCCAATGTGCCAAGTAGAATTTTTTACCAAAATTATGATAAAGTTTAAAAAAGGTAATAACTTGAAGGTTGTAGCAATATTATTGAGCATAGTATTCTTATGTAATACCAGTCTATATTCCTGCCCTGGTTCAGAAGATACTCTAAGAGTTCCTGTTGGAGAAGCTGGTACCCGTAGACGCATGAAAGAAGTTTATGATGAACAGGAAAAACACACAGTCCCTAATCGTGCAACGGATATTGAAAGCTTGGGAAGACTTTTACAGGAAAAAGGCTTTATAGAAGATTTTGATGTAATCAAGCTGATAGGACAGGGTTCTTTCTCTGCGGTATACAGGGAAACAACGAGTCACGGTGATTACTCCGTGCACTTGAGCACTGCAATAACTCCTTCCATGGTTCGCTTCTATGATCAGATTAGATTAATAGCATATGAGGCAGGATTGCCGATTCAACCATTCGTTCGTGATAGCGCCAACCAACCCTACACAGAGGCAGATGGATGTATTGTTACCGTTACAACCTTTGTTGAAGGAGAGCCTGGCGAGTGGGGTCAAATGACGCAGAAGCAGTTGCTGGTTACGGCAGAGGCTCTTTGTCGATTTCATAGAGCCATGAGGGAAAATCTACCATTATTGAAACACTTGTATGACTCCATGAGGGAGGAATTATCGATTCGAGAACGGGTTGATCCCAAAAACAAAGGCTGGCCGTCAATCGATTTGTACCACCTTGATGAAGCCCTTGAGCAATTTGAAATTCTCCGGGAAGGTGCCCAGGGACAAAATACAAGAGAAGCCAGGGCTTTCCTTGATAATTATGATTTTTTTATAAAGCAGCTCGAAACCTTAACTGAAAACATAACACCACATCTTCAAGATGAAGGTTTGCTTTGTACCATCGGGCACGGTGATTACAATCCTAGGAATGTACTATTGCGGGATGGTTCGCTTCTTACAGGTATCCTGGATTTGGATTTCGCTGCGGTGATGCCTCGCATCGCTGATTTGATTAACCTTATGATCGTAAGTCAAACTCCAACTTCGAGGTTGCAATTCGACATAGATAAAGTCGAAACGTTCATTCTCGCTTATCAACAGGCGGCCGAGGAGCCCTTGACGGACATAGAGCGTAAACTGTTGCCAGAGATAATGCGTTGGTTTTATCTACAGCTTGTGTTGACAGATGCTTACTATGTTCTGCGAGGTGGGGTTGAGTGGTCGATAGAAGAATCTCTTATGCAAGAACGCCAGGCATTGGAAAATATTCCAACATGGGATTGGGCCGAACTCGCTACAAAAATCGCACAAGATGCTATGACTGTGAAGGAAGCAGCTGTAATATTAGACGGGATGCAAACTGCCTTTGGGAGTGTATCAGGAGAAGATCTGAGGGATTTGGTAGCTACTATGGAGCCTTTGACAGTACCACAGCGCCGAGCGTTAGAAAGAATGATAAGAACGGGAGAGCAGACAGGACAGATTGTTTCTGACAGGGGTGAAAGACCAGCATTAGCTGGAGAAGGAGATCTTAACTGGCATCCACATTTAGATTTCGATGATGTCTTAGAACTTGGACTTACAAGCGATGATATGTATGCATTAGTTGGCGAAGCCGCATATTTAATTCAGACTGGAAGCATTAATCTTAAGGGGAGCCTTCTTTTGTCGCAAAAGATAGTTCGTTTTCGCCTGTACCCTTCAACGCAATTTGGAGGTTTTATTGTGTGTGTGACAAGCATTAAGGACCAGATGACTGAAGGAGTCGTAGAGTTTCCTGGAGTTGGTGCCGAAGTTATACATTTCCCATCCCAAGACGCGAGCTACGAGGGAGTCGGGATAATTGAAGGAGCAGCCCGCGGTGCAAGTATGGGGCCACTATGGGCAGCAATAGAAGCGGCCAGAGAATTAATAGCAGCGGGCAAATATCAAGAAGCCTTAGCTATATTAATGCCAGCATTGACGTTGGCTCGAATATATACACAAGGAAAAACTCCGGATTTTGATGGATATCAAACAGCGATAGCTGTATCTGATAGAATAGCTGAAGTTGAGACAATTATTGATGTGGATAGAGACCTTACTGAAGGGATTCCTGCAGCAGAGGCTTTAGTCGCAGAAGCCCAGGCAGCATTAGCTCAGGCGAATAGATGTCGCTGGGGACCGAACAGAGGACAAGTTTTGTTTGAATATAAAGGAAGGGTTACATTAAAAATCCCGGAATTATTTAGCTCCTTTAGGCAAGTTTTAGTTGACGAAGAGCTAGTTGAACTTATTGGGACAGAACGTATTAATGAGATATTAGAGTTTATAGCTTCAATGTATGAAAATGATCCCGGACGTTTTGAAGAAAATCTGATTAATGAAACTATTCATCATGGAGGAAAACTAAGTGGTTTTTCTGCTCTAACAGGAAGAGTAGATGATGAGGAAGTTGGTGAACCAAATATCCTTCTTATTACTTTAAATCCTGTTACTCGTGGTATTAGATTAGCTGTCCATTATTCTGCAAAAGATAAACATAGTAAAGAATTCAGCGCTGTTTATGCACTTAGATCTGAGGTCGAAGTCCCCGGGCCGCAAATAAATTCTGTTGAGATGTCTTCAATGCCTGTTCCGGCAGTAAAAGTGGTTTTTCCTAAATTCCGCATTGCATTTAATGGTGATGTAGTTATAGTTGATGGTTTGACCAACCGAAGAATCCAGAATCCTACTCGACAAGCTATCATTAGTATAATAAGAGAAGCTACAGGTAATCACATGGTTAGCTTAGATTTAACAAAGTTACTTAGAAAATTGGGTGCAATACGTCTCCATGCACATATTATTGCTGATCCAGAAGGGCGTAAATGGCTTGTTGTAGGTAAAGAAGCTTCAGGTAAGGCTGCTCTTGCTGGAAAGATACATGAACGCCCTGAGTTGTATGGAAAATGGGACTTGTTTGCAGCAATACAAGCTGCAGCATTTTTAGATCCAGATGACAAAGATGTATTGGTAGCTGGCGATCTCCAGGGAGATAGGCCTACGAGGAGGTTGTATTATCTAGATAGGGATACAAGGCATGTAGATACAGGTATGACTCCAAAACGTGGCTTTTACAAGATATATGGCATAATAATCATGGATAGTTCTCCCATGTTTTCTGGTTCTTATCAACGTTTTTTGACTCCTTTAGACAACTTAGAAGAAATACTCGGTCGTGCTATAGCAAGAATGCCATTAACGAAGGCATATGAAGGTTATTTAGATGATATAACTGAATTATTTGAAAGGGTTGCTAAAACATTACCAATAATCTTGGTACATAGACCCAAAGACACGCCACTGCCTGTTTTTGAAGAAATGGTTAATAGAGTAGTTGATCTGACCACCAGCGCTTCTGCCGGGATTGAAACACATGTTCAACTTTCAAATGATGCACCGGGTGGGGAAGGAGGACAGGCTGGTAACGTTGGGCCAGTTTTAGATGCTCAAATGGCTTTAGATGCAGGAAGACATAAAGAAGCTTATGACTTATTAATGGAGGCTTTATTAGGTGAGGATTATGTGGCTGAGGTTTTTACAGGAGAAGCTATGGAAGAAGTGATAGACAGATTGATTGAACATTATCCTGAAACTACAGAAGAAGGAAGAATACTTAGAGCGATGAGGCCTATAGTAGAGGAGCATCAATATGATGCTGACCAGACTGCGATGAAGGCAACATTAGCTCAGACAGCAGAAAAGGTTGTCAGTGACGCATTAAACAATTTGTCTCCACGTGAACTAGAAGTCTTGAAGCTAGCAGCTCAAGGTTTGATGAATAGTGAAATTGTCAGTAAATTATCGCCTATCAGATGGAAAGGTAAGGTTAAAAATCATATAGGGGAAGGTGCGGTTAGAAAGCATCTGAAGCATATTTATCAAAAACTCGGTCTCACTAAGACGACTCGTGATAAACGACAACGAGCGATTATAATAGCATTAGAAAATAACGTTGTAGATTTTCCGGATTGGGTTAGAAATGCAGGGGTAAAACTAAGAGATATCCTTTCTCCTAGAGAACAAGAAGTTCTCGAATTGGTAGCCAAAGCGTTTACGAGTAAGCAAATTGCAGATAAATTGGGTATAAAAACTAGAACAGTTAGGATCCATATAAATAGCATCAGTAGAAAAATAAGGGATGAGATTGAGAGTGGTAGATTAGAGGACTATATGACTCGTCACGAGATGGCATTGCTTTGGTTTTTCCAAAATGGAAAATATGTATCAAACACAGATGTCGCACTAGTTAATAAGGCTCTAGAAGAAAGATTAAGAACAGTAAGAGATGACATGGGAAGCATGACGTACTTGATGAACCCCAATCAATTTTATTTTGGTGCCCCCTCAGTAGCTAAATATGGATTGAGTTCTGCAAAAGAGGCCCGTGAATTAAAAGAAAGGTTGCGGGTTGAAAGGGCGGCAATGGATAAAACTTTGAGGGCATTTAGTAGGCTTGCGCCAGAGACTAAAGTAGTATTTAGATTGGATGGTGTAATGGTTGATGATGCGGAATTGAGAGTTTTAATCGAAGAAATTAGAGAAGGCAGGATAGATTTTCCTGTTGCCATTTCTGCTTCTGAAGACGATAGGGCTACTACTTGTTTCTTTGACAGAAGACCTGGATTTGGCCCATTATCAATTGGTTGTTACAGTCAAGAGTTGCAGCGTGTAATAGTAAAGAAGCTATCTCCAGGCGAGAGACGCATATTTGATATTATACACAATAACCTTGGCGATACTCTTACTGTAGATATTCTTGTAAAACGAACGAGGTTAGTTGATGTTGAAGTTACTATGTATGTGAGAGGACTTAGTTTTGAGTTAGGACTTGCGATGAGATGGAATGTGCCTCATGATGAAAGAATCGTTGCTATCCAGGAATATTTATTGTCTCAACAAGCAGTTGCAGCCGAAGAAGCAATGGAAGCCTTAAATGATCCTGATAATATCAGGGGAGCTGAAGAAGCTATTTCAACATTACTAGATGGCGCTGCAATAGGGGTTTCTGATACATCAATAGAAGAGCTTGCTCGAAGAAGAGATGAGTTGGATGAGCTTATGGCAGAACTGAGGGTAGTATTATCGTCGAGTAGTACATTGCAATCTGAAGGAGAGGATACTGTATTACTATATGGAAGCTTGAAGCGTTTAAGGGAAGCTATAGATATAGAATTAGCAAGAATAGGACATTTAAAAGATGCTGTTGATACGGCAGAAACAGAGTTAGATGCAGCTCGTAAGAAAGCTGCAAGAGAAATAGCTGCGATAGAAGATTCAGCAGGAGATCGTCATTTTTCTCGTAGGTCTAGAAGAATAGAAGACAAATACAACATTCCTGAGTTAAGAGGTGCTTTAAATAGAGCAGAGCAAGCTTACCTGAATGCTACCAGGTATAGGCAGATAGACTCAGAGGGAAGAAAAGCAGGTTATGTAATGGCAATATCTCACGTAAGGGAAATCATTGATCAGAAAAAACAGCAGGTAGAAGGACAAGAGCATCGACCTCCAAAATCAGAGCGGAAGAGAGAAGGACATCTCATTGTAGATGCAAAGCCTCATAGACGTCATCCGATTATAGGGAGATTAATTGAAGGCGAAGCAATAGATGAAGTTATCAATAATTTACGAGAGGTAGAAATCCCTGAAATCTTAGAAGCTTTACTCGATGATATAGCAGAATTGCGAGGACTGACAAGGATACCCGGTGGATTTACATACACTAATCCTATACTAGATAGCTATGGAATTAGTACGAGAGAAGAGGCTGAGTTGTTATGTACTCAGTTGCTAAGGATAAGGAGAATTGTAGACATTGAGTTAATAAGAAGAAAGCATCTAAGAGAAGCTGTTGATAGAGCAATGGAAGAGTTAGCGTTGGCTCGTACTAAAGCTGAGAGAGAAATAGCTACATTAACTTTAGGAGGGGTCAAATTAAGACGTGGAAAGGTTAGGGAAATATATGAAAGACACGGGATACGTGACTTAGAGTTAGCGTTACATAGAGTAGTGGAAGCTTACCGCAACCCTGCTAGGCAGACAGATGCGGAGGATGATTATGACTGGGTACGAGAAGCAATAGTAGTCTTGGAAGATGTAGTTGCTTTTAGCGCTGAGTATGCATTATTAGAACATGGAGTTGATGTAGAAGCTGGACAAAGAGCAGTTATTATAACTACGGATCCTCTACAAGAAGAGCGTTTGATGAATCAGCCAGAAATAAGAGAGAGATTAGGATACGATATATTTATCATAAGATTAGAAAGAGGTACTGAAGCAGAGATACAGTGGAATGCTCTATTAGGTGATTATGGAGTGCGTTATGATTTTAATACAATGACGATTGAAGAGATAATTAATAACAGGAATTTGATTGAAGTACTTGTCGGAGTATAGTAATATAAAAACCCCTCTTGAAATCCCACCATTTCATCTTGCCTATATAATTCCACAGTAGTATTTATACTTTTTTGCATTTAAGTCAAACTCAAAGTTTGAAACTTTAGGATAGGTAGAGTATAATTAGGGACTAAAGGAGATCTTCGGTGAAAAAGTTGTTCCTGTCAATTTTAATATTATCTATTATGTTTTGTTCACTTGCTATAGCAGAAGAGCTGGAACGAGAGGGCCCCGATGGGTTAAAATATGTGGAACAAGTCTTGAAATATAAGGGTATAAGGCGGCATAGGATAAAAAAGACTAATGATGCAGAACAATTATTTATTACAGCGGTAGAATTACTCAAAGAAGGGTATTATGATAATAGCATGGAATATTTAAAAAAGGCTATAAGGAAAGATCCAATATATCTTGATGCTCATTTTATATTGGCTAGCTTATATGAGAGAGAAGGTGATTTAGAGAGCATGGAGAAAGAATATAGATTCTTTCTGAAGAAATCGCACGTAATGCGTAAATGGAAAGAAGAAAGTTTTGGGCTAAAAGATAAGGAATTTGAATTTATCAAAAGGAAATTTGATTATTATAATATTCCATTAAAAGAGCCGACCTCTCACTATATAAATACTAAATATTGGGTTATCGGAACGTTATTCATACTGGTTGTTATATCAATAATATTTGTATTAATAAGAAAATCATCGGATTTATTTTAATAAATAAAAATAAGGACATAAGAGGGACATAAGAACATAAAAGACATAAAGACATAAGAGACGTTTACCACAGTGAAGCAGAAGCTGTCCCAGCTTTATTCGGGAACCTGTCCCCACAATATTTTTATCAATTCACTTCCCCCTTGCCTATATAATTCTACAGTAGTAACATACCCGTATAAGGCTTACAAAAAAATAAAATTTTTTGAAAGAAAATGATGGGGTGGTGTGTCTATATATTAAAGGGGGAGAGGAGAGTTAGTGAATTGGGGAAAAACCAAAGGAGGTGTTTAGTGAAATGCTTTACTGTTTTATCAGTAGTTTTTGTGTCTTTGTTTTGTGCTGTAGCTTTTAGTTTTGCTGACGAACTCTGGGAGCCAGTGACTGGGATTAACGAGCCTGATATAAGAGAGGTTGTGGTGATGGAAGGGGTCGTCTTTGCAGCGTCAGAGAAGAGATTGTATAGGAGTGAAGATGGTGGTGTTACGTGGGAAATAGTGTTTTCAGCAAAAGGGGAGGGTAATATTATTAATTTTATCAGTATTTCGGAAAAGGCGGTATTTGTCTGCACAGAGAAGGGTGTTTATAAAAGTTTGGATGGTAAGTCCAAATGGAGAACCATATTTAAAGGAGTAGGCCCGGAGGAGAATAGCATATTGCATATAGCATTTTTGGAAGAGGGAAAGATTTATATTGGGACAAGAGGAGGGCTTTTTGTCAGTAATGATAATGGAGTAACTTGGGAAAAGGATTCCGGTGGGGCAGGGAATCTTAGTGTGAGATGGATTGCGCCTAAAGGGAAGGAGCTATTTCTTGCAACTGAATATGGTGTATATAAGGGTTCGGATTCTGGGTGGAGAAGGGTTTTTGTAACCCAAAGAGAAGAAGCAGAATATGATAGTGATTTGCAAGACGAAGCAGTAAGCGCAGTAAAGCCGGTTAATAGCATAATGGTGGATAAAGAGAGGATATTTCTTGCGGCAGATTTGGGGATATTTGTCAGCGATGATAATGGAGAGACCTGGCAGAGCTTTACATCAGATGGCCTTATGTCACGGAAGGTAAAAAGACTTTTATTTAAAGATAATGTTTATGCAGGGACGGAAGAAGGTGTTTTTGTTTTTGAAGAAAAAGGTAAAAAATGGAGGGCTTTGTATAAAGGCATGGCGGCTGACAAAGCGCAGTCTATAACAAGGGCAAATGATGGGACTATCTGGGTAGCAACTAATAAAGGGTTGTATAGGTCAAACGGGACTTCGGCTGTCATTGCGAGGAACGTAGTGACGAAGCAATCTCAAGAAGAGATTGCTTCGTTCCTTCCAGTCGCTCGCAATGACAAAAGGAATGCAGAGGAAAATATTTTAGAGCTGTTTAACCACGAACCTAGTATTAAAGAAATGCAAAATGTAGCTATTGAATATGCAGAAGTGCATCCTGGCAAAATAAAAGAGTGGAGGGATCGCGCTCAAAAAAAGGCGCTCCTTCCTGATGTATCAGTCGGGCTAGATAGATATGTTACCGACTACTGGCACTGGGATGCAGGAGCAAACCCAGATGTTTTGGTCAGGGGCGATGATGCCATAAGCTGGGATGTTACTATGTCATGGAAGCTTGGCGAGTTAGTCTGGAATGATGACCAAACAAGCATTGATACAAGAAGTCGTCTCATGGTGCAGCTGAGAGACGATATATTAGATGAGATTACTAGGACATATTTTGAGCGTCGAAGACTGCAGATAGAATCTTATATATCACCACTGGAAGATCTGAGACTAAAACTGGAAAGAGAATTGAGGATACAGGAACTCACAGCAGACTTAGATGCCTTGACAGGAGGCTATTTTTCTGAGAGGGTAAAACCATAGGAGCTTATCTGGTCAGATGGCATAGGGAATTTATGAGTTCCTTCAGATGCTCCTATTCGTCATATCCTCAGGATAAAATTCAGCCATACAACGTACATTCACTTTGTTTTGTAAGTTGTGACATATATTCTGAGCCTACCTTGACAAATAGAAAAGCATGTGGTATACTTCCTGCATATCTGTTTTTTGTTTCCTCGTTTTAATATATGCCTCATATAAAATTTAATTGGATTGATATTCTATTCGTAACGCTATTAATTAGAATAGGTTACGTAGCTTTAAAAGACGGCATTTTATTAGAGTTTTTTAGAGTTTTAGGCTTATTAATTGCATTTATTTTATCGTTTAATAATTATACCTTAATAGGTGATTTTTTATCAAATCATATCAAATGGACTGGCACAGGACCAGGTATAGCTTCGTTTTTATTGATATTTTTGTCCGTACTGTTCATAGTTAAAATTTTTTCTCGGATAGCAAACCTGTTTTTAGCTGGTGGTAATATCTCTATAACTAATAGATTAATAGGTTTTATTTTGGGGCTAGGAAGATGGCTTTTATCAATAAGCCTGATATATATTTTGGCTATAAATACCCCCTTTGAATATTTATCTAAGAGTGTACGCGCCAGGTCTTTTTCCGGTGAATATATTGCAAATATTGCGCCGGGTGTATATAAAATTTGTATTGATTTTTATCCTTGGAGTAAGGTCGAAACCCCACTTGTGAAATTATTAGAATTGGAGGGCTAAGTGAAACTAATAGACATCTATCAGACTGCAGTAAATTTTGGTATGAAAATGGATCCCAGAGGAAGGGATAAGGTAAAAAAAGAACTTTTAAGGGCAAAAAAAGAGTATGATCAGTTGAGTGAACGTGATAAGGAATTCTATGATAAAGAAAGGTTAGTCCATCCATATAGTGATACGCGTATCCTTTTTGGTAAAAGGGATTCCGAGATCAAGACAATGCTTGTGGGTATAGATATAGAAGTAGGGGAGGTTCTTTTGGCAGACAGATTGAGGGAGAAGGGCGAGGAGATAGATCTATTGCTTTCTCATCATCCTGAAGGTATGGCTCTGGCTAACTTTTTTAACGTTATGTATATGCAGATTGATATATTGGAGAATATAGGTGTGCCCGTAAATGTCGCTGAAAGTTTACTGTCACAAAGAATAAAGGAAGTGGAGAGGAAGGTTTTACCTATTAATCACATGCGTCCGGTAGATGCAGCGAGACTTCTCGACCTTTCGTTTATGACATGTCACACACCGGCTGATAATTGTGTGGCTAAGTATTTACAGGGTTTGCTTGATAAGAAAAAACCAGAGACCCTTGGTGAAATACTGGATATCCTTATAGCTATCCCGGAATATAAGGCTTCGGCAAAATTAGGTTTACAACCTAAGATTGTAAGAGGCAATCCTTCGAGCAAGGCCGGAAAGATATTTGTAGACATGACAGGCGGGACAGAGGGATCAAAGAATATATTCAATAAGCTTTCTCAGGCAGGGATATCAACATTGGTTTCGATGCATCTTAGTGAAGAACATTTCAAAAAGGCCCAAGAAGAGCATTTGAATGTGATTATTGCCGGCCATATTGCGAGTGATAATCTGGGGCTTAATCTTCTTCTCGATGAAGTAGAGAAAAAACAAAAGTTTAAGATGCTGACTTGTTCGGGATTTCAGAGATTTTCCCGATCACATAAATAGTTATATATAAACACCGCAAGAGGTTTTTTCTAGGCATTTGTGAAAACGTTTTCTGAGAGAAGCAGAGCGACGAGGTAACTTGTGGCAAAGATACCAGAACACATATTGAATGATATTCAGGATAGATGTGATATAGTCGAGGTGATCTCAGGCTATATACCGTTGAGGTCTAGTGGCAGGAATTTTAAGGCGTGCTGTCCTTTTCACCATGAGAAGACGCCTTCTTTTATAGTAAGCCCTGATAAGCAGATATATCATTGTTTTGGCTGTAATTCCGGCGGGAATGTATTCAGTTTTATAAAGGAATATGAAAAAATAGATTTTATTGAGGCAGTAAAGATGTTAGCTGAGAAGGCAGGTGTGAGGCTTCCGGAATACAGGAAACAGAATAAAGAAGAGGATTCTCTTGTTAGTACGATTTATACTATAAATGATATCACGAGCGCTTTCTATAGTAATTTATTGGAAAAAGCTCATTCCTCTTCGCCTGTGAAGCGGTACATAGAAAAAAGAGGGATTGATGAAGGCGTGATGAAAAAGTTTAGGATTTCATATGCGGATTCTTCCTGGAGGTCTTTATCCGACTATTTGTCAAATAGGGGAGTGAAATTAGAAATAGCTTCTAAGGCTGGCTTGATCCTGAAAAGTAAAGAAGGTTCTTATTATGATCTTTTCAGAGACAGGTTGATTTTTCCCATATATGACGTTAAGGGTAGGGTACTAGGTTTTGGTGCAAGGGTTTTGGATGATTCCCTTCCTAAGTATATAAATTCTCCTGAAACGGCCGTATATAAGAAGAGTCAGCATCTCTATGGGCTTAATTTTGCAAAGCCGTACATTAAAGAGAAAGGTTTTGCAATAATCGTCGAAGGATATATTGATGTGGTAATGTCTCACCAGTACGGCATAAATAATACGCTTTCTTCTTTGGGAACTGCGCTGACGCTGGAACAAATAAGATTACTGAGAAGATATACGCATAATATTGTGATGGTGTATGACGCGGATCAAGCGGGCGAGTTGGCAGCATTAAGGGGTCTTGATTTATTTCTGGAAGAAGGCATGAATGTCAAGGTTGCGATCTTGGATCAGGGACATGATCCCGACAGTTTCATAAGAAAATTCGGTCCCCGGGGATTTAATACAGCAATAAAAAAAGCAAAGAGTCTTTTTACCTATAAATTAGACATATTGAACAAAAAGTTCGACAGCGGTGAGTTAGAACTAAAGGCAGAGATAGTAAAAGAAATGTTATCTACGATTTTGAGGGTCAGAAATGCTGTTACAAAGGCAGAATATATAAAAAATTTATCCCAAGAGCTTTCTATAAAAGAAGACGCAATATGGGAGGAAGTAAAAAAAATTAAGAAAGGACGTAGTGCTTACGAAATGCGGACCACGGGTCATCCCTCGGATTTGCTCGGGACAGGCGAATCACGAAAAATAAATATTCCACCTGCAGAAAAGATCTTATTGAGACTAATGCTTGAAGATGCGAATGTAGTAGATAGAGTAAAGGCCAATCTCCTGCCGGTTGATTTTAAGAGTTCCGAGACAAGGTATTTGGTTGAAACACTTTTTAATTTGAATAGAACCGCCGATTTTATAGATGTAACAAAGCTTATTAATTTCTTAGAAGACACGGTTTCGCCCAACATAATTTCTTTTATTGTTAACGAAGAAATCGTGATAAATAATAAGGAAAAAAATATTTCAGATTGCATAAAAACAATTAAGAAGGAAAGGAGAGATGGGAAACTAAAAGACATTCAGAATCAGATTGTTATTGCTCAGAAAAACGGCCATGAAGATGAAGCGAAGAGTCTTTTGAAGGAATTTAGCAAGTTGATAAAGGATGAAGGTAACGTAAAAGAGGTCTCTGAATAATTTTCAAAACAAGGAGATAGTCTATGAAAAAGACACACGAAACCAGGAAAAAAGGAAAGGATGCAAGGCGTTTATTTAACGAACTGGTAGAGCATGGCAAGAAAAAAGGACATCTGACTTATGAAGAGATAAATGAGTTATTGCCTGATGGAATTGTCTCTGCTTCACAGATAGAGAAGGTTTTTACGATCTTGGATAAAGAAGATATAATGATAGTAGATACGGAGGAGGAATTCAATGCGCACAAGAAAAAAACTGGGGGCAATGGAAAACATAAACATCGTACTGATAAACAGGCCTCGTCACCTTCGGTAGGGGCGCTAGATACGGGCATAGAAGATCCTGTAAAGATGTATCTAAGGCAAATGGGACAGATACCGCTTCTTTCCAGGGATGATGAGATAAAGTTGGCTCAAGAAATAGAAATGAGAGAAGAAGAGTTTAAAAGGGTGGTTTTGAGTTGCCCTTATATTAAAGATAGTGTGTTAACCATCGCAAATAATATGTTGGCGAGAGAGATCAATATAGAAGAGATAATAAAAGAGGAGCCGACAGTAAGGAAAGAAGACGATGCTTACAGAAAGATCGAGCGTTTGATCAAAAAAATAAAGGCTTCAAAAAAAGGAAAAAATATAATAGAAATGTGCTTGGAGTTTAACTTCTGTACGTCTATCATAGAGGATTTTGCAAATAACATAAGGATGGCCATATCTGAGATGGATGCTATTGATAGAGAGATCCATAGGATGCGTAAACGCAAAATAAGAGGTAGCATAAAGTCTTTTGAAAAAAAGAGGAAGGATATAGAGAAGAGATTTGGCAAGAAATATGAAGATATAAAGAAAGACTTCTCTCTTATTAGAAAGCAGGCCTTGAGATTTAATAGGGTCAAAAAGGCTATGGTAGAGGCGAATTTGAGACTTGTCGTAAGTATTGCGAAAAAATACACAAATAGAGGCCTTTCCTTTTTGGACTTGATTCAGGAAGGCAATATCGGTCTTATGAAGGCAGTAGAGAAGTTCGAATATAAGCGTGGGTATAAATTTTCTACTTATGCGACATGGTGGATAAGACAGGCTGTGACACGTTCCATAGCTGACCAGGCTAGGACTATAAGAATACCTGTTCACATGACAGAAACGATAAATAAGCTTATAAGGGTTTCAAGGATACTTGTACAGGAAAACGGCAGGGAGCCCACAGCCGAGGAGATTGCCTCTGAAATGAGGATGAGCGTCGAAAAAGTCAGGGGCATATTAAAGATAGCCCAGGAACCTATATCTTTACAGACGCCCATAGGGGACGAAGGCGATACTAATTTCGGTGATTTTATAGAGGATAAAAAAGCGATTTCTCCGGCTAATGCTACTGCGTACACTATGCTGAAAGAAGAGATGGATAATATCCTTAATACACTCACTGAAAGAGAAAAAAGGGTTCTAAGGCTCAGGTTTGGAATAGGCGATGGTTATCCGAGGACACTTGAAGAAGTGGGCAGTATTTTTAATGTCACGAGAGAAAGGGTGCGACAGATAGAGGCAAAGGCATTGCGTAAATTGAGACACCCCACTAGAAGCAGGAGACTTAAAAATTTCCTTGAGATGGCTTTTGGTCAGGAGCTATGATTGTTTTTTGGCGGACTAACTATTACAGAAGGAGAGAAGAGTCATGTTGAAAACAAAAAGAATATCTTTATATGTAGTTTTTTGTCTATTTATTTCAGGTTGTGTTGCAACTTCCAAGACAGTAACACCGACTGGTATCCCGGGAAAAACAACTCCAGTCGTACAAGAGAAGGTGATCCAGGAGAGCAGTCCTATTGCAGAAGAAAAAGTTGCAGAAGTTCGTGATGATGTGCAAGATTTTGCCCCAGTTAGAAAAGAAAAGGGACCAATTACGGAAAAAGGGGGACCTGCTCGGATTACACATTCGCAGATTACAAACTTGATAAGCGAGATCTTTGATATTCAGTCTTCCGAGACGTTGTCGGGACAGCCTAGATTTTCAGGGACTTCAGAGAATAATCTTGCAACGTTAGAGATTATAGGTGAAAAAGATGATGTCTTGCAGGCATCGGTAAAATTGATGTATCCGAAGGACGTTGAGGCTATCAATATCGATTTAAATAATGCAATAATGCTCAGATTTTTGAGAAATGTCGCGCCTGAATTCGAAGACTGGTCGAGTAGGGTCAAAGATATAATAGCCAAGTTCTATTCGACAGAAAAGGATGATGGGGAACGGGATAAAATAACATTGGCCGGGAAAAATATAGAGATTTTATACAATAAAGAGTCTATTTTGATAACGACAAAATTCAAATAGTCGTTTTGTAAGGTTTGCGATAACGTTATGAAAGCATTGAAGAGACAAATCCTAATATTCGTAATGATTATGTCTTCGGTTAGTTATGTCCACGCCTATGAGGATCCGTTCAAGGAAGAATCCGCAAAGATATCAGAGCTTTACCGGAAATATGAATATTCGAAAGCGATTAATATGGCTCACCAGCTTTTGACGTTAGCGGAAGAAAAGTTCGGAGAAGAGCATTTTTTTGTTGTTAAGACGTTAAATACCCTGGCGACATTTTACCACGGTCAAGGTAGATACGCCGAAGCCGAACCTCTTTACAAAAGAGTATTAGATATAAAGATGAAGAATCTCGGTAAAGACCATCCTGATCTGGCAGGTTACCTTAGTAATCTGGCGATGCTTTTTCATGATCAAGGAAGGTATGTCGAAGCCGAACCTCTTTACAAAAGAGCGCTGAATATGAAGATCAAGGCATTCGGAGAGCAGCATCATGATGTAGGGGCATCTTTGAGCAATTTGGCTATGCTTTACCATGATCAAGGGAGATATGCCGAAGCCGAACCCCTATATAAACGAGCACTGGAAATACAAAAAAGATCTTTTGGAGAGGATCATGTCTATGTAACGAGTTATATGAACAATATAGCGTCCCTTTACCATGATCAAGGGAGATATGCCGAAGCCGAGCCTCTTTACCAACGGGCATTAGAAATAAGAAAGAAATCTCTCAAGAAAGGACACACTGACATAGGCACGTCTTTGAATAATCTGGCTGGATTTTATATTGAGCAAGGGAGGTACGCTGAAACCGAATCTCTTTACCAACAGGCATTGGAAATAAAGATCGAGGCCTTTGGAAGAAATCATCCTGATGTGGCAGCCCTTCTCAATAATCTGGGGTTGCTTTATTATAAAGAGGGCAGATATGATGAATCAGAATCTCTTTGCGGACAGGCATTGGAGATTACTGAAGAATACTTCGGGAAAGATCATCCTCATGTGGCTATATCGTTAAATAATCTGGCAAAACTTTATCATCTGCAGGGTAAACATTCTAAGGCAGAGAAGTATTACAAGATGGCTTTGGAGATTAGTAAGAAGGTATTGGATAAAGATCACCCTGATATATTGACAGTTTTAAACAATCTCGCAATGCTTTACCATGGTCAAGGAAAATACATAGATGCAGAAGCCCTTTATAAGCGGGTGTTGACTATGAGAATGAAAAGCCTTGGTAAGAATCATTCCGATGTAGCTGCATCTTTAAACAATCTAGCCTCGATTTATGTTGATCAGGGAAAATATGATGAGGCAGAGCGCGATTACAAATGGGCTTTAGGAATATATGAAAAATGTTTTGACAAGAATCATGTTGATATAGCAACTGTATTATGGAATATGGAAACACTTTACAAAAAGATTGGCAAGGAAAAAGAAGCAGAAAACCTAATAGAACGCGATGCAATTATTAGTTCTGGCAATCAATTGTAAGACGTTAGATTTATTTGTCCCCCTCCTTTGGCCAGGATACCTGACACATAATCAAAAGAGCAATATATGTTTAGTTAATTTAGTTCTATTGAAGTCTAGGCTATCAAGTGCTAAAATAAGTACTAATTATGACTATCCCGAAGTTTAATCGCATATTCAGAAAGGTGATTTATTGTGCTTTGCTTTTTACAATATGCGTTATAATTGCATTTTTTATTTTTGAAGTGGGATTGCGGATTGCAGGAGATGCTTGGCAATATCTTTTTAAAAGGACCCAATCGTCTAATAATATTTTTTATGTTTATGTTATCGGAGGCTCTACGTCATATGGATTTCCTTATGGCGAGAAGATTTCGTTCCCGAAAATAATATCATATATGTTTGATGGAAAAATAAATAAAAAAAATGTTAAGGTTATTAATTTAGCGATTCCCGGACATGATTTGGAAACTCAATATTGGAAATTTTATCAGGAATTATTTAAGAGGCCTCGAAAAGAAGGGATTTTATTAATATATTCCGGGATAAATGAACATATAACCGATACTTATTACGATCATTCTTTTAAATATTGGCAATTTATGCAGAGATCCATATTGTTATCAAAATCATTGTTATTATTAAAAAATATTTCCAGGCCTAAGTTTATTGTTAATAGGATGGAGCATTTGTTATACGATAATTCGCTTTCAAGATATGAATACAGGGTAGAAAAAACAATAAAACTAGCCAGGAAATATGGTTTAAGAATAATACTTTCTACTTTAGTGGGAAATATTTCTGAAATCCATCCGTGCGGAACAGATCCCCGTCGGCAGGAGTTTATGGAATTATTTGAATTCGGGAGAGAATTTGAGAGAAAAGGTCCTTTTGTTAAAGCAATATGTATTTATAAGAAAATTTCGAAAAAATACAACATAGGTTCATGTAATTTATATTATCATTTGGCTAAATGCTATCAGGATTTAGGGCAATATGAAAGTGCAAGAGAATATTATCACATGGCAATTGATAATGGAGCAGGAAATCGGCCGACTCGAGGGCAAAATAGGGTTATAAGGAAAATAGCTAAAAAATACAACACAGGATTAGCAGATGTAGCTGAATATTTTAAAGAGGCATCCCCCAATGGCTTAATGGGATACAATTTATTCTCCGATGGCCATCACCCTAACATAGAAGGGTATCTTCTTATGTCAAGATGTATAGCAGATGAGATGCAAAGGATTCTAAACAGTAAGATTTCTCGCATGCCTACAAGAGAAGAGATAATTCACTGTTTTGATTTTAACCACAATGATTCTTTTAAGGCATATCTTACTAGTATAGATTGGATTTGTGGATTAGGTCTTGAATGCGTACAAAATGAACGAGCCGAGTCTATAAAAAGGGTTGAATTTTATTTAAAGAAGATGGATGAAATTCATCCAGATTCTCTGGATACTTGTCTGGCTCATCTTTTAGTAGCTACTTTAAAAATGGATAAAAAAGAAGTGATTTACTGGATGGAAAAAGGCAAGTTTTCAAAAGAAAACAGCCCGATTCTAGAAAAGATATTTTGGGTACATGAACATCTTGAAGGATTATTATGAAAAGAAATAAGGAGCTTTTAATTAAAATTTTATTTTTTTCATTTCTTGTTTTAGCGCCAAGGTTATTTTTCTTTTTTATTACTGAAAACTTTTATAATGAGGAGCCCCCATTTTATATTTATGATGCCCTGCAGATAATAAAATCAGGAGAAATCCCGTTGCAGCATAACCATCCGGGAGGATATCAATTGATCCTTGCGGCCATTATATCATTGTCAAAATTTATATCAGATAAGATAAGTCCGATATTATTGCCGAGATTGATTACTCTTCTTTTAGGGATATTTAGTGCGGGGATTTATTATTTACTTATAAAATATTTATTCAAAAAATCAAATGCATTGATTTCTTTCATTATTCTGTGTTTACATTATCCTTTTATAATCTTGAGCGTTAATACGCTTAATTATATGCCGATGTATTTCTTTGTGCTGCTGGGGATTTTGACATTTATTTATTTTCTAGATAAAAATGACGTTAAATATTATATTTGCTCTGCTATATCTATTGCTTTCGCCGCTATGATGCGACAGGCTGCCTGGCCGCTCCCATTTATACTGACGCTGATTCTTATATCGAAGAGAAGGATACTTCAATCTGTTCTTTTTTTTCTTCTAACATTTGCCTATCCTATTTACTATATGGTTCGATTGTATCATGATAATGCCCCGTTTGCATTTTATTACGTTGGCGGAGGCCTTGATGATAAATGTGTGAATACTTTAAATACGAACTTGATTTTTGCATTCCCCGAATATCTTATAAACAACTACCCTTCCTATCTTTTTATTGCCGGACTTGCGGGGATTGTCATTTCTTTATTTAGATACGCCAAAGGCTATAACCATAAAATAATTTTAGCAATTTTTTTCCTGACGAATTTTATGATATACAATTTTCTGGTGATGACTAATAATTTCATATTTATAAGTGAATACGGAAGTCTTCATCCTCGATACAGTGTTCTGTTTATCTTACTCCTCCTCCCTTTTTCTATAGAAATCCTAGAAAAAATCTCAGCTAATATTTTCCGATTTAAAAAAAATGTTGCTATGCTGGTAGTAGCCATTTTGATGATTCCTTCTATGGTTTTATCATGGCAAGGAGTATCATCTGATTTAAAACAATATATGGTGCCTGAGGCTTATAATGATCTATCCGATTATTTAAAAAAAAATATATCCAAACAATCGAAATTAATAATTGCCTCAAATAGGCGTCAATATATAGTCCACGCTTTAATAAAAAGCAATAGGACTTATGATGTTATTAATTTTTTTGATCCACCTTCCTTTGGACATGAATATATTCTGGATGAATTAACCGCAGAAGGATTGTGTAATTCAGCAGAAGATGTTATTAAAGAGTATAAATTAGATAATGATACAGATTACGCGATTATTTTTGATTCGTCACTTACGAGATTGAAGCAGGTAGATATTTCTCATTTAGAATCTCGCTACCCTAATAAAGAATATAAGATTGTCAGATTCGGAGATATACTTTTGATTAGGCCGTAAAGCATAATTTAATCTTATATATTTAAAGATTATGAGGCAAAATGTTAAAATAGATACATTGATTTTAATTATTATACTTATTTTTCATTTTGGCGCTAATTTTGTATGGTTAAGTATAGATGAGAACCCTTTTCTCCCAGATGAAATTTTTCATATCCATGACTACCATTCTTTTTATAGTGGAATCAAAGATATTAATGTTATAAAAGAACTCCCCTTTATATCAATAAAAAAAATATTTCTATTGTTTAACATCAGTACACAGGCATGGCCTAGGTTTGTCTATTTTACTTCCTACCTTTTTACTCTGTTTTTAGGATATAGCATATTTACACTAAAGATATCGAATATGTTGTATTTTGCAATTTTAATCTTTTCGCTATACTTTATTGGCAGGAAATGTCTTGATGCTAAAACAGGACTTTTAGCTGCTTTTATGGTTTCTTTTTATCCGGGAGTATGTGGTATTTCAAGGGTATATGGTATTGATTTTCCTTTAGCAGCTATGGCAAGTTTGACAACGTTATTTTTATTGCTTTCAGAAAATTTCTCGCGCAGAAAATATTCTATTTTTTTTGGCATTTCATTGGGAATAGGCTTTCTTGTAAAAGGGACGATATTATTGTTTGTATCAGGTATAATAGGATACATTTTTTTCAGAATTTTAAAGGACAGGGATTTGCAATTGCGACGACAGAGACTAAGGAATTTTTACCTTTCCATTTTAACAGCGCTGGTAATTTCATCTGTGTGGTGGTTTGGAAACTTTAAAGAAATTTATTGCAATCTTTATGTTAATATAATAGGAAGGACAATAGGATATCCTCATACCGTATACCAGAGGATATTTTACTATTTGACACATATCATTGAAGATATTTCAGTAATTTTTTTAGTTATATTTATTGCTGGTTTTTTTCTAGCTATCAAAAATAAAATGCGTCATATAATAGAAGTATCGCTTTGGATCATAATACCTTATGTGTTGTTAAGTATGATGGCTATAAAGAATGGAAGATATTATGCTCCAAGTTATCCGGCCTTTGCCTTGATTACTGCGTATGGGATTTCGAGTATTCAATCGAAGCGTATTCGAAGATTTTTCACAATATTCGTTGTTATCATGAGTATGGCCTTATTTTATAAATTGAGTTTCAATATAGGATTTTTTCCGAGGATAAATATAGTAGAGCCATATAGATGGCATCTTGCCAAAAAGATTCCGCCTTATTGGATAGATAGATATTGTCACTCGCCAGTAGATACTAATTACAAAGATATAACCGAAAAGATAGTGGGTATGATTCAAAAGAAAGAAATGCGCAGTGATAAAAAGATATTAATTGGCTTGGAGACGGAATGTGTCGATTTTGATACAGTGAGGATTTTGCATTTGATAAAGTATTATATTATTACCGAATACGAAAGTTATATTTTGAAAATAGAACAAGAAGAAAGGTTTTACGAAAATGAATGTATGGAGTTAGATTATGTTATTGTCGTTACAGACGTGGGGTCAAGAGAAGGAGTTTATCAAGAAAAAAAATATTTCAGTGATGAGAAACACGAAAAGCTTATTGAGGTCATGAAAGAAATAGCTTATCCTATCAGAAAGGAGATAGTTTTATATAAGAATATAGCAAAATAATCATGCGGGGAGTTAATCTAGTATGATTTTTATGAAAACAATTGCTACCAAAAAAGCTGTTTTGCCTAATATTCAAGAGAAATCAGCTCTCTGAATCTAACTGGACAAGCTTTAGCTATTCCACACATGATACATTGTGGAGGCAGTTGTGGTTATCCCGGAGGATGTAATAATGTTAGTCCTGAAGCATTAGATTTTAGGGTAAAAGTTAACGAACTTCCTGCAAATATACATGTTAAGCTTTGGCGAAATGAACCAGAAAATGTTAATCAAAAACCTGATATGCTGTTTATGCTTGATTTGATATAAAAAGTTTCCTCACTTTAAATAACAGCTTCCAAAAAATCTCCTTGTCATAATATATTCCAAGTGATATAATTACTATTTCACAGGGCCCATGGTTCGACGCGGCCGCCTTCCTTCGACAAGCTCAGGACAGGTCGGCGTCCTTGCTCACCATAGGGCTTCAACAAGTAAAATATCACGGGCCCATAGCTCAGTTGGTTAGAGCACCTGACTCATAATCAGGGTGTCCAAGGTTCAAGTCCTTGTGGGCCCACCATGAACCACTCGCTAAGTGGACGTGTTAAAATTAGTTTTCGCTCGGGTTCATGGCAGGCCATTAACTATAACGAATAATGGTTAATGCCCTGTACCGGAGCGAACACTATATTAAGATAAGAGAATTTAGCGACTGGTACAGGGCGATTAGCTCAGTTGGTTAGAGTGCTGCCCTCACATGGCAGAGGTCACTGGTTCAAATCCAGTATCGCCCACCATCCTACGCTCAAATAGGGCGAATCTTCGAAGTATGCTTCGGATGGCAGGCCATTAATTATAACGAATAGTAGATAATAAGGAGTATATATTTGAATCAGGCAAAGACGATTAAGGAACAGATTGGTTTTTTGATAGAGCTTCAGGTAATAGATAAGGAAATTTATGTATTAACCGCAGAAAAGACGGGTATACCTGGAAAGATCAAGGCTATGGAGCAGGCATTGGAGACTAAAAAATCAGGTATTAAACAGGCGGAGGAAAAATTAAAGAGTTTACAGGTATCGTTGAAAGATAAAGAAGTAACGTTGCAACAAAAAGAAGAGCAGATTAAAAAATTACAGGTGCAGCTTTATCAACTTAAAACCAATAAAGAATATTCTACAATGCTCTCAGAGATAGAAGGGATAAAGGCAGATAATTCTCTTATCGAAGAAGAGATGATAAAATTCATGGATGAGATTGATCTGGCTAAAAAGAAAATAGCAGAAGAAAAAGAATTGTTCAAGAAAGAAGAGGCGGGAACTCAAAAGGAAAAGGATGAGATGAAGACGCGAGATAGAGAGATTGATGCGCGTCTTTCAGGACTTTTTGCTCAAAGAGAGAAAATTGCCCCCAATATCGAAAAGCAGATTCTGTCGAGATATGAAAAAGTTCTTAAAAATAAAGACGGCCTTGCTATTGTGCCGGTAGAGCATAATGCATGCGGGGGGTGTCATATGAACCTTCCGCCGCAGGTTGTCAGTGAGGCGAAACTTAAAGAGGATATTATTGTATGTGGGAGTTGCAGTAGAATCCTCTATGTAGATGACAATGTCGAAATCGATTGAAATCTTTATAGACGGTGCATCAAGAGGGAACCCTGGCCCTTCAGGCGTAGGAATCGTATTCTTCGATAATAACGGCAATGTTGTAAAAAAATTATTTAAATTTATAGGAAATACAACAAATAATATTGCCGAATACACCTCTCTCATTTATGCATTGCAAGAGGCGCTTATAGATAGATATGAAATTGTTACAATAAAGTCTGACAGTGAATTATTGACAAGACAACTTAGGGGCGAATATAAAGTAAAAAATGAAAATCTAAGGACTTTTTATGAACAATTTTTGCATCTTTTGCGCGGTTTCACTGAACTCAAAGTGATTTCTATTGATAGGAAAGATAATTCTGTAGCAGATAAACTCGCTAATAAAGCGATTGATTCACGGATCGATAGTTCATTAAAAACTGAATAGGCGCAGGTTGGATAGTCGCCTCCGCCCAAGGCGGGGGAGGAAAGTCCGGGCTCCACAGGGCAGTGTAGCGGGTAACACCCGTCCCCACCACAAAACGTTGGTGGGAGGATTTAGAGCCACAGAGACGAGTCAGGACAGAACCGCAGATTATACGATAAAAATGTCTTGATTGACATAATATTTGTATTATCTACGGTTCTGTCCTGGGTGAAACGAGGTAATCTCTACGCGGAGCAAAACCAGATAGGTCTCGCTAAGAAGAGTGGCCCGTTCGAAATAGCGAGATGGGTAGGTTGCTTGATCCTGACAGTAATGTCAGGTATTAGATAGATGACTATCGCCCATTTATATGGGTACAGAACCCGGCTTATAGGCCTGCGTCATATTCATAATTCCTTCCACACCTCCCTCCGCCACTTGATTTCTCCAGAATATATGATATATTTTGACATATGCGTGTGATATTGAATATGTTAGTGATTTTGTTTTTTTCAGCGACTACCCTTTGTGCTGATACTATAATTATGCGGGACAAAAGGATTATTAAAGGATTGGTCGTTGATGAATATGTGGATAGTATTGTATTGAGCACTGTTGATGGTGAGAAGGATATTTTTAGAAGGGATATTGAAAATATCGAATACGATCTGCCAGAGCAGAATTTTGTGCAGCTTGGAAAGGCATGCGATGCTAAAGGATGGCACGATAAGGCAGCGGATTATTACAAGAAAGCGCTGGACTTGAATCCTGATTATCATGAGGCAAGAAATGCATATCACGCTAGCTACACAAAGATGTGGCACAAGAAAGAAAAAACAGTAAAAAAAGAGATCGAATACCGTAACATTGTGCGGGATTGGTGGGAAAATAAGGAAAAGCCAGGTTCTTTAACAGCCAGGGACGAAGTAGCTTTATTGAAAAAAACATTAGGTCTTTCTCTATTAGAGAGAGATGGCTTCTTTGTAGTAGATGAGGTAATGCCTTTTTCCAGTGCCAAAAGGGCAGAAATCGATAAAGGAGATATTTTGGTAGGTATATGGGGAAAGGTGGTTAGTTATGCAAATATGGAGGATGTGATAGGCGAATTATTAGGCCCTAAGTATTCTGAGGTAAATATACTGTTGGAGAAACAAATTTCCGTGCCTATACGGGATAACGATGACAACTTATATAAAGAACTCGGTGTTCTTTTAGAATTCGAATACGAAGGTCTTGTGATAAGGGATGTTACAGTTGGAAAGAGAGGGGAATCAGCTGGTTTTAAAAAAGCGGATTTTGTAACGGCCATAGACGGAAATGTTACTAGATATCTACCTCTGGCTAGCGTCATTGCGCTTATCAATAGGACAAGGAATAATAAGAATATCATTTTTTCTATAAGAAGAAATGTAAATCTAAGGAGACAGTGATGGCAGCGGAACTACTTTTTAGGAGAAGGCGGTATATAATAAAGAAAGGTTTCCAGCTTAGGTATATAGGTATAATCTTTGCGGTAGCACTACTATCTTCTATGGTTACAGGGTATACGGTATTTACGACTGGCTGGAGCTTGCTGGGTGAGAAACTCGCAAACGTTTATCCTCAAGGAAGACTTTTGGGGGTACTTCAGACTACAAACTTGACGTTAGTCAAAAATCTTTTATTAAGTTCGCCTTTGATTTTTATCTTAGGGCTTTTGTTTTCTCATAAAATAGCAGGCCCGATATTTAGGATTGAGAAAACTCTTGATGATATTGCCAAAGGTAATCTGGCGCTAAGGGTCAGGCTTAGGAGAGGCGATGAACTCGGGGATCTTGCCGATATAATAAATGCAATGATAGAAAAGCTTAATAATACTGTAAAGTTAGATAAAATGGTGAGTTCGAAAATACAAAAAGATTTAGACGCCATAAGAAAAATAATCTCCAGTCAATCTTATGATCGTACCATGCTAGAGGCCTCCATAAACGATTTGCAATCAAATATAAATGAGCTCAACTCTTCTCTTAATAAGTGGGACACTGGTTCGTGATTTTATGGCCTTTGTCCTTTACAATTCAATAGTACTAAAAACTCTTGAAATATCTCGCTATTTATGGTATAAAAACTCGCAGGAGTGAACCTAAATTAAACAAATCGGATAAATCAGATATATCTATGTGTTACAAGAAGAAAACTTTTATTGTTTTTGGTACACTTTTTTACTTAATCATCTCTCCATCACCTGCTTGGGCTTATCTGGATCCTGGTGCAGGAAGTTATTTTTTTCAGATTTTTATCAGTTTCCTGTTGGCCGCTTTTTTTGTCGCCAAGGTATACTGGGAAAATCTAAAAAACTTCATCAGGAATAAGTTTTTTCGTCGAAAGAATAACAAGTGAATCATACGATTAATCCTATTCCAAGTTCTTTTCGCGATCCGAGTGGATTTTTGTTTGTCCAGAACCAGACTCTTTACCGTGCTATAACCAATTTCTACAAAGAAGATTACGATTTTCTCATGGAGTCAGGTTTATATCAAGATCTGATCGAAGAAGAACTGCTTATTTCTCATCGGGAAGTTGAGAATGTTTCTCAAGAAAATAGTTTTTATAAGATTATACAGCCAGAGAAGATTCCGTTTATTTCGTATTCGTATGAATGGACATTCAGTCAGCTTAAAGATGCCGCGCTTCTTACCCTTGCCATACAAAAAAAAGCTCTTGCATATGGCATGACTCTCAAAGACTGCAGCGCATATAATATACAATTCCGAAACGGCAAATGCATTTTTATTGATACACTCTCTTTTGAACGATACCAACCAGGGACTCCGTGGGTTGCCTACCTGCAGTTTTGTCAACATTTTCTTGCCCCCCTGGCGTTAATGGCTTATACCGACATTCGTCTCAACCAATTAATCAAGATTTATACCAATGGAATACCTCTTGACCTAGCACGTTGCCTCTTACCAGTATATACTTATGTGATCAGTTCTTTATTGATGCATATTCATATGCATGCTAGATTCCAAGAAAAATATTCAACTAAAAGAATAAATCGACATAAATTTTTTATGGGTTTGAATTCTTTCAGAGGGCTTATTGATAGTCTTGAAGGTGGTATAAAAAGACTCAGGGTCGGGAAACGTTCTTCACCATGGACACGGTATTATGAAACTAATCATTATTCTCCTATTGCGTTACAACATAAAAGCCAAATCGTTGCTGATTTCATAGAGAAAACCAGACCACAGACTGTTTGGGATCTAGGCGCAAATACCGGGCTTTTCAGCACTATGGCAGCAAGCAGTGGTGCTCTTGTTATAGCGTTCGATGTCGAACCTGCTTGTATTGAAGTGCTCTATCACCAATCGCGAGAGAGCAAGCAGATCAATCTTTTGCCCCTTGTGCTTGATATAACCAATCCTTCTCAGTCGTTGGGCTGGGCTCATAAGGAGAGACTTTCTCTTGTAGAGCGTGGTCCGGCAGACTTTGTGTTAGCCTTGGCTCTTGTTCATCATCTTCGTATAGCAGGTAATATCCCGTTTAAAAACATTGCAGCATTTTTCAGAAAGATTGCAAGGATTCTTGTCATTGAATTTATTCCTAAGAGTGAAGAAGAGGTGCAACGTCTTCTTACGGTGAGAGCTGATATTTTTTCCGATTATTCCCGGGGACAGTTTGAAGAGGAGTTTAACAGGTATTTCCGTATTGAAGAAACGGTTCCTTTACGGGATTCACAAAGAATACTATATTTAATGCACCGAAACAATGACTAGATTTCCTACTGAAAAATGTCGTTTCGTCCTTATTGATAGTTGCCTTGCGATTCTTCCATTCCTCGTTATTTTTATTTTAATTCCTACCACACTTTTCTTTGGTAATTTCATAGAATTTAAAAGCGATTATTTAAGTTTAGTCCCGCTATATTTACTTGTTGGGATATTATTCCTTTTTCTTTTTTTTATTTTGTATGCATTTCCATCGCATATTCGCAATAACATCTCTGGTTTGCTTTTCTGGACAGGGATTTTCATGCTGTTATCAGATCTATGTTTTTCTGTAAAGTGGGATATGAAGGAAACAGACTATATAATCCATGAGCCGCTCTGGCAAATAATTGCTCAGTTTGTTTTAGTAGGGATTATCCTGTGGTGTGCATTCCGTTTTTCCCTATCGAGGGTAAAAAAAATTATAGTCCCCTTTGTAGCTTCTTTATTTATTGTTAATATTGTCGTTTTTACAGCTAACTACTTTGTAAAAACAAAAAAACGTAATAGTATGCAATCATCACATACTCAATCAGTACAAAGAAATTCTATTCACAGTGCCATTGGCAATACATATCATATTATCTTTGATGCTTACAGCAGCGATGAGTTTAATAAACTATTAGACGATAAAGAAGTCATCGGAAAATTGAGAGGATTTGTTTTTTATAAAAATACGTTTTCAAATTATATCACGACTGGTTTTTCGGTACCGAGTTTTCTTACTGGAACTTTTTATAGAGAAGACTATGCTCGATGGATGCTTCGTCCGTGTAGCGAAGGTATTTTTGAAGAGGTTGCAAAGGCTGGATGGAGCCTATGGCAATATATTCCCGATCAAAACTATAGTTGGCGTCACGAAAAAACACAGAACTCGATAATCGGAAGTGAACTTCTCAATGAAAGTATTGTTAGGTTAAGAACATTCCGCTTGATAAAGTTTTCTAGTGTTCGAATCGCCCCAGTTATTTTACGAAAAGAAACATTGTGTATCTTAGACCGGATACTTGGCTATTTATTTTTTCTTTTAAATCCATATGCAGTAGTCTATTATGGACTTTCTGAGTATAAACAAGGTGATTTAGGTAACATTTTGCAACAAGTGCCGATGTGCCGTCATTTTATTGAGCAGGAGTCGATCCAACAAGAGACAGGACGGTACGTATTTGCACATTTTATTTTTCCTCATCCTCCCATGGTGTGGGATTCTGAATGCAATTTTGTACAGGAGTCTAGTTATAGCGAACAATGTCTTTGTGCAGCGAAATTTATTTTTAAGTTTATACAAGTATTAAAAGATACGGGGCGATTTGATAATTCACTTATTGTTATTCATGGTGATCACGGAGAGGAGTCCGCTCTTTCTCTTAAGTTGCCAGCGCTTACGGTTCCCGATGAAATTTTAACAAAATTCAGTTCGGTAGGAATGGTGATATCGTCGGAGCAGTATTTAAATTATAGCCGTCCTTTTTTATTGATAAAACAGCCGTTTTCTTCTGCAAAACCATTGGTTGTTTCTGATGTTCAGGTGCAGCTTGCAGACCTACCGGCTAGTATATATCATCTCCTTAGCATTGATCGGGAAACTGAGGAGGGAGAGTCACTTTTTAGAGTACGAAATACTTCCGACCGTGAAATTCATATGTTTGTGACCAGTAGAGAGAAACCGTTGAAAGTAGTGCATATTTCGTTTACCTCCGATAAAGGCTGGCGGCTCTATCCCGATATTCCGCAACGTAAAAAGATAAACTTGGAAAAGAAAAATAACGAAAAAAATAAGAATGATGGGGAATGGAGAATTAGAATTAAGAATTAAGGACAGTTCTTGCATAGAATTAGGCATGATTCTGGCCCCTAATCCAATATTGACAACATCTGGATTCTTTGTTATACTGACAAGCACTTATGCGCATATGTCATGTTATTACGAAGCCGGAACTTGGTGGCGCTCAGCTTACAACGCTACATATTCTTTCCAGACTCCCCAAAGATAAATACGATGTATCTGTCATTACCTCACCCAAAGGAATGCTTGGTCCTGAATTTAGTAATTTACAAAGAGTAAAATCTTATTTCTTGCCATTCTTCACCCGTCCTATAAATCCCCTATATGATATATTTGCATTTATTGCTATATATTATATATATAGCAGGGATAGATATTTTTTAGTTCATACGCATAGTTCTAAGGCTGGAATTATTGGCCGCTGGGCAGCTCGCGTAGCCAAGATACCTGTAATTATACATACTGTACATGGTTGGTCTTTTAACGATTATCAGCCATTGATCTTAAAGAAGCTCTATATATTCTTAGAAAAAGTGACTGCAAGGTTTACAACAAAGATTATTTGCGTCTCAGAAAGAGATATAGAGACAGGGTTAAGATATAAAATAGCTCCGAAAGACAAATTTGTATTTATAAAATACGGCATATTGCTTTCAGAGTTTAGAAAGGGAAGAAAAGAGGCTGATAATCTATTGCAGAAAAAAAAGGAATTAGGTATTTTTAATAATGACCCTATAGTAGGTATGATCTCCTGCCTTAAGCCCCAGAAGTCCCCTATGGATTTCATTAAGGCGTCTTTGGAGATTTATAAAAGGAGGCCTGATGTAAATTTTTTGCTGATCGGCGACGGGGCTTTAAAGACAAAATGTAAAAGACTATTATCTGATACATCTTTGAATGGGAAATTTATCTTTGCCGGATGGCGGAGGGATATTTCAAGTATTCTGGATGTTTTGGATGTAGTAGTCCTTACAAGTAAATGGGAGGGCATGCCTATTTCTATAATAGAGGCTTTTTGTAAAGGATGTCCTGTCGTCGCTACGGACGTAGGCGGTACGTCTGAACTTGTGAAAGATGGGGTTACAGGGTATCTTACCCGGCCAGGCTCATATAAAGAAATAGCTGGAAAGGTCTTGAGGATTCTTGAGGATAGGGCATGTTTTAGTAAGATGAAGGAAGAAGCTTCTTTATCAATAGACGATTCCTTTGGTGTAGGAAGAATGGTGAAGGAGATAGAAGAATTATATTGCAATACTAAAAGGACTTCCTTGTGATTTATCTTTCGACATTCATAATCGCTTTTATTTTAGTAGTATTCATATCACCTGTCAGCATTAAAATAAGTGAAAGATTAAATATATTCTCTAAACCAAAGAGCGGAGAGGAGAAGGGGAAACCGTGTCTCGGTGGTATAGGTATATTTATAGCAGTTGCATCGGCATTTGTACTAATATATGCATTAAGAATAAATTGTACAGTCGGATTTATCGGGATAATTGTTTCATCAATATTAATTGTTTCTTTAGGCCTGATAGATGATGCCAAAGACCTAGGGCCTTTTGTTAAGATTGTAGTAGAATTAGCAGCAATAGGAATTTTAGTGTTGTTTGGCATTGTTACAAAGATATCTTTTTTGCCGATATGGGCAAATGTCTTGGTTACATTTATATGGGTTTTGTTTATAACCAATGCATTTAATCTATTAGATATCGTAGATGGTTTGACCTCAGGGCTCGTGATTATTGTTTCTTTTACGTTATTAGTCATTTCTTTAGTAAACAGAGATATGTTTTCGAGTAGTATTTTAGCCGCATTAATGGGGGCCTATCTTGGATTTTTAAAATACAATTACCCTCCGGCAAGGGTTTATATGGGAGATACGGGGAGTTTATTTTCAGGTTTTTTATTAGCAGTAATAGCTATCAGTATTAGTTATGCGCCTCCTGATAGGCCAGTTGCCCTCATTACGCCAATTCTTGTAATGAGCCTTCCTATATACGATACGTTTTTCTTAATGATTATGAGGATGAGGAAACAAGAGTCAATTTTCAGTAAGACTGATGATCACTTTGCATTGAGATTGGTAACGATTGGTTACAGCGTGCGTAAAAGCATATGGATCATGTATTTATTCAGTATACTATTAGCAATTGCTTCGTTAATAGTAGCTTTTAGTTCAAACTTTGTGGGTATTTTTGTAATTGGTGTTGTGATTTTGGTATTTATTTTTATGGGTAGAAAAGTAGGTATGGTAAAAATACAGGGTAAATAATGTCTAGTACTCAAAAGAAAGATAAAATTGTGATTTTAGGCGCAGGATTAGCGGGTTTGAGCACAGCCTATCATTTAAAGCGTGGATACGCATTATTTGAAAAAGATGCGGAACCAGGAGGGATGGCCAGGTCTATAAATCAGGACGGTTATATATTTGATTATGACGGTCATCTTTTATATTTCAAAGATGAGTATACTTTTTCGTTGGTCAGGCAACTCTTGGGTGAAAATCTGGCGCCTCATAAACGTAACTCATGGATATATTCAAAGGGCAGTTTTACGCGATATCCATTCCAGGCAAATTTTTATGGGCTTCCAAAAGGTGTGGTTAGAGATTGTCTCTTAGGTCTTATAAAAGCTAGAGGGAGTTTTTTCTCGACAAATCTTTCTAATAGAGAGGGTGGGTCTGGAGAAGGATCGAATGGAAATTTTGAGAACTGGATAAGAAGGACGTTTGGAAATGGTATAGCTTAACATTTTATGCTCCCATATAATAGAAAATTCTGGACTATTGAACCGGCTGATATTACCTGTGACTGGTTAGATGGTTTTGTGCCAGTGCCTACACTTGAAGATGCAGTAGTAGGTG
>JAHJHC010000078.1 GCA_018824145.1 Candidatus Omnitrophota bacterium
ATATTGAATTTCTGGATGTATGAGGCAAGTTGTTTCAAGTATTCGTCTGTCTCTATTTTTTCTTCTTCATAATCCACTTCTTGCTGGTCAATTTCCAGCAATTCTTTTGAGTATACCTTGGGCTTTAATTGTTCTAATGTGCCTTTTGCCTGGGAGATAAATACCTGAGACTCAGGACTGAATTTCATGACCTTATTAAACTGTACTATATTCTCAAAATATGTCTCTTTATCCTCTATCCCCCATATCGGTAGATCAGGATACTTTGTAATAGATAGATATTCTTCCCCTGTAAGTTCACCTGAATCAATAAAGAGACGCGCAGTCTTCTCTCTTATTTCAGCATCAGGGAAGCTTGACACACTGGAAGTATCCACTTCTCCGTCTGCGCCTTCTGAACATACTAGATTTAACTTATAGTCTTTTATGAGAAGCTCTAAGATACTGGCAAGATTAAGTTGGCCCTCTGGATTAGTATGCAGATCCTGAATAAGGACTAAGAGTTTGGTTTCTGCCTTCTTGCTCCTATCCTCTGCCTTCTGGGCATCATATACTTCTATGACCCTGCCGAGTTCTGAAGGGATATTTATCTGGGTAATATCTTTTAAATGCGTATCAAGGACTCTTCTGGCAGCCTGTTTCTGTTTAGTCTGCCCACCTTTTCCCTGAAATACATCCTTTTTATTCTTGAGGAATTCTTCACTTTGGGTACTAAGCTTCTGATGGTCTACTTTCTTATTCTTGAAGAGAGAGCGGGAACCTTCTTCTCCATAGCAAGTGTTTGTAAAAAAGAAAGCTACGACAATAATTACGGAAAGGGCCTTATTAATTTGCTTTTTAAAATTGGGAAACATTATCTACCTCATTTATATATAATTTTTACTATATCCTATATTTAAGAATTTAGAAAGGAAATTAATCTCATACTTTTAAAATATCTTTACAAAGTATTGTAATTATACCACAAAAATAGCCTATAGTCAAATAATATCGATAATTTTTTAGCTTCCTGATTTCGCGGGAATGACAAATATAGGTATTTTATTCTTTAGCTCTTCTTTTCCAATCTCAATGCTCTCACCAGTGTCTCTTAACTTTATCTCCAGCTTCCCCTTTTTAAGGCCTTTTTCTCCTATTACAACTTGTATTGGGATTCCTATTAATTCAGCATCATTAAACTTCACGCCTGCCGTCTCATCTCTATCGTCCAGTAAAACCTCTATTCCTTCATTTTTTAAGGTGTTATAAACTTCATCCGCTACTTTATGGATGTTATCTTTATTATAGTTTACAGGAATTATTATAACTTTAAAAGGTGCTATATTTACCGGCCAGATTATGCCTTTTTTATCATTATGCGATTCTATACTTGCTGCTATTATCCTATTAACTCCTATTCCGTAACAACCCATTATAATAGGTGTTGTCTTACCGTCTTCATCTATAAAATTGGCTGACATTGCCTTTGAATATTTATACCCTAATTTAAACACATGCCCCATCTCTATTGCATGCTCTATCTTTATTTGTTTATTGCAGTTGGGACAAGGATCTGAATCTATTATCATACGTAAATCAGCCCATTCTTTAACCTTGAAATCCCTATCCATATTCACATTTATAAAATGTGAATCTTTTTTATTAGCGCCTGTAACAAAGTTCTTTATACCTTTAATAGAATAATCCGCTATAATCCTCACTCCTTTGAGGCCAACTGGCCCTGAAAAACCTAAAGGCCCGCATGTGACCTTTTTAATAATATCTTCGTCAGCCATTTCTAAGTCACTACACTTTAAGTACTTTTTTATCTTGGTCTCATTTGCCTCATGGTCCCCTCTAATAAGGATAGAGACTGGCTCTCTGTCAGCTACATAAATAAGAGTTTTAACCATCTGATGAGGTCCCACCTTTAAAAATGCGCCTACTTTTTCAATTGTAGTTAGTCCCGGAGTATCTACTTCCTGTAATAATTTTGGTTTTGCGTCGTGCGTCGTACGTAGCACATCGCCTATCTCAATACATTCTGCCACTAGGACACTTGCTGCATAACCGCAAGAAGCACAATGTGCCAATAAATCTTCTCCGCTTTCAGCTAGCACCATAAATTCATGTGATATATCTCCTCCCATAACCCCTGGATCAGCCATACAAGCCAAGGTCTTTAATCCGCATCTCTCAAAAATAGCCACATATGCCTCATACATCTTTTTATAACTCTCATCCAATCCAGTCTTATCTTTATCAAAACTATACGCGTCCTTCATTATAAACTCACGGCTACGTATCACTCCAAACCTCGGCCGCACCTCATCCCTGAATTTCGTCTGTATCTGATATAGAGTTACAGGAAGCTGGCGATATGAACGTATATGGTTCCGGACCAAATCAGTAATGACCTCTTCGTGAGTCGGACCAAAAACCATTATACGATCATGCCTGTCTTTGAACTTAATAAGATCTTCACCAAGGTCTTTATATCTACCTGAAGAATGCCATAATTCTACTGGCTGGAGAGACGGTAAATATAACTCAATCGCACCTTTTTTATTCATCTCTTCACGGATAATATTCTCGACCTTTTTTAATACCCTGAGGCCAAGAGGGAGGTAAATATAAGCACCTGAAGCAATCTTTCTAATCAACCCTGCGCGTATCATTAAGCGATGGCTTACTGCTTCAGCGTCACTGGGGACTTCTTTTAAGGTTGGGATAAAATAGTTTGTCCAGCGCATTTTAGCGTTGTGCGTTATGCGTCTTGCGTTGTGCGTAACGCGTAGATAAGTTCATTTACTATATTTTTTTCTTTAACTCTCTTTATAATCTTCCCTTTTTTAAAAATCGCTCCGTATCCCTTTCCGCATGCCACCCCTATATCAGCTTCTTTTGCCTCACCTGGGCCATTGACCTCACAGCCCATTATAGCAATGGCAGGAAATTGCTTTGACGCAAAACGCACAACGCACGACGCATAACGAGCCTCGAATTCCCTAACGATCTTCTGTAAATCCACCTGGCAGCGGCCGCAGGTCGGGCATGAGATTATGTCTGGCGAAAATCGTCTCAGATTAAGTGCCTGTAAAATATTTTTAGCTGCAGCTACTTCTTCGCAAGGATGACCTGTCAGCGAAACCCTTATTGTATCTCCAATCCCTTCTGATAATAATACTCCGATACCTATAGAAGATTTAACTATTCCTGTTGAAACAGGACCTGCTGCAGTAATGCCTAAGTGAAGCGGATATTGTGACACTTTCGAAAATTTCCTATACGCATCTACTGTAGTTACTAAGTCGGATGCCTTGAGTGATACTATTATATCGTAAAATCCAACCTTCTCCAAGAGCTTTATGTAATTCAAAGCTACCTTCACCATACGAATTGCTAAGCTAATTCCCCTGACACCTGACACCTGACACCTAACACCTGAGACAACCGACCCTGAATTCACTCCCACCCTAATAGGTATACGTCTCTTCTTCGCCAAGTTTGCCACTTCTATAACCTGCTCTTCTTTATAAAGATTCCCGGGATTCAGCCTTATCTTATCAGCTCCGTTCTCAATAGCAGCTATAGCCAGCCTATAATCAAAATGGATATCCGCAATAAGCGGGATCTTTATCTTCTTTCTAATCTTTTTTATAGCAGACGCTGCCTGAAAATCCTTTACTGCAATCCTTACCAGTTCACATCCTGCCTTTTCTAATTCTTTAATCTGATTTACAGTTGCCTTAACATCCCTGGTATCAGTCTTTGCCATAGACTGGATAAGTACAGGAGCTCTTCCCCCAATACGTACTTTTCCGACTTTAATCTGCTTTGTCATGTGAGCATAAGCAGCGCAAGGCGTTGCAGCTACTTTCGCCATAAGGACGTTATTTTATCAAAAATACCATACCGCATAAAATCATTATAAAACACAAAAAGCATCAGGCATACTAATAACATTAGCCCCGCTTGTGTTATATTTTCCTGCGCCTTATGCGAGACAGGTTTCCTCCGGATCTTCTCTATCACAAGGAATAAAATATGTCCGCCGTCCAGGACCGGAATTGGCAAAAGATTGAATATAGCCAGAGATGCGCTCAAAATACCCATAAGATGTAATAAATATACAAAGCCGAGGCTAGCTGCCTGGCCTGTTATATAAAAGATACCTACCGGCCCTGTAACTGACTCTTTAAAAGATATCGCGCCTGTTAAACTGGCCCACAATGCCCTGTAAGTTATATAAGTAAGCGTAAACAATCTTTTACCACCCATGTATATAGACTTCCAGACGCCATATCTTACAAATACCACCTCTTCAGAAGGCATAATCCCTATTAGGGACACCCTTTTTTTTGAACCAAAGATGGTTTTTAATTCCTGTGTTTTAAGAGAGACCTTTAAATCTATTAATTGATCATCCCTTTTTATAAGGACATCGACCTGAGGCCTTTTATTCATACGGATAATACTTGTTACGTCTTCCCAATAATCAACAGCCTGGCCGTTTATCTCTAATATAGTGTCCCCAGCCTTTATTCCTGCTGCTTTTCCGGGATAATCCGCTAATACGTCTCCGATTTTAGTAGTCATCGTCGGATATCCGATAATAAATACGGATGAAAAAATAAAAAATGCCAATATGTAATTTAATAACGGCCCCGCAAAGATTATCCCTGCCCTCTGGCCGACTGTCTTGGATAGGAATTCGCCCTTTTCACCTTTTACTGTATCCTGAGTCTCTCCGGATAATTTCACATAACCGCCTAAAGGTATCAAAGACACCAAATACCGCGTATTATTCTTCGTAATCCCGAAAAGCTCCGGACCAAAACCCACAGAAAATTTTTCTACGGCTACACCGTTCCTTTTGGCAACGATAAAATGCCCGAATTCGTGCACGATAACCAAAATGCTTAGCACTACTATAAAACTAATCGCTGATAACATTCAATAACTCCTTCGCCTTTACCCTCGCCCATCTATCGACTTCCAATATATCTCTTAAATTAGGGTTAGTTATATTCTTATGACCCTCTAAAACCTTCCTGATTATTTTAGGTATATCCGTAAATTTTATATGCCTTTTTAGAAACTCGCCGACTGCCACCTCATTGGATGCGTTTAAGGCACAGGGGTATGTCCCCCCGGCTCTAGCTGCATCATATGCAATCTCAAGGCACGGGAACCTTTTAAAATCAGGTTCGAAAAAATGCAGCGTATTCAACTTAGAAAACGCGATGCTTTTTACAGCAGACTCCTCTCTGGAAGGATATGTGAGCGCATACTGGATCGGCATTTTCATATCGCATCTACCCAAATGCGCTAATATTGCACCGTCAATGAATTCTACCATCGAATGAACTACTGCCTCTGGATGGACCAGGACTTCAATCTTATCGACTCCGACACCAAATAGATGGTGTGCCTCGATCACCTCAAGCCCTTTATTCATCATTGTCGCTGAATCTATTGATATCTTTTTTCCCATCTTCCATTTAGGGTGATTAATGGCCTCTTCCGGGGTAATATTCTTAAAGGTTTTTTTTTGAATATTCAATAACGGCCCGCCTGAACCTGTAAGATAAATCTTCTTGATGTCTTTTTTCTCCGTTCCTATACATTGAAAAATCGCGCTGTGCTCGCTGTCAACAGGTAATATCTCTACATTATTCTTCTTTATCTTCTTCATAATAATATCACCTGCCATCAC
>JAHJHC010000007.1 GCA_018824145.1 Candidatus Omnitrophota bacterium
ATTTGTGAGCCGTAACTCCTTGCGGACTTTTGGCAAAACATTTCTAATGTGCCGAAGGCACTAGCCCTGCCAGCCAAAAAGACGAGCGAGCAGAAAAACAGAGTAAAATTGCCACGCTGGGGCAATTTTACGTCCCCAAGATCTGCTAGCCTGGGTGCGACTAAGCATGATAATATGTAACCCATCATCAAAAATATTACAATAATGTCTTCGGAATCATCAATACATCCAAAATAAATACCCTGAACAATATCTTCTTTAAAAATTCCCTTGGTTTTTCTCTGGCTACGACAATGTCTTTCACTTCATGAAACAATCCTAAGGTCTTTTTTGCATGGTGTGCCGAGATATCATGTGTAGAGAAACTCGCCTCCAAAACACCCTCTGTCATAAAACGCATTGGTTTTGTTTTTGAGGATAAGATCCCTTTATTTACAACTTCGGAAAATTCCCTCTGCGCCATGTAATTAAATCTAGGGGCGCCGTAAAGCCTAAACCCCCTGCACAACGCAAGGTAAACTTTGCCTATAAACTCCCTAGGATTTTCAGTGGCTAACTCACTCAATCTTCTGCTTCGCATAAAAACCCACATAAAGCAACACAATAACGCCAAAATCAATAACCATAATAGACTCATCAGTAGATAGTACAACCAATTTCTTTTCTTTGCCTCTGTCTCAGGTTCGGTTATTTGTATCTGCAGCTCATTACTTAAAACCCCCATATATGAAGCTGACACATCTATTTGACCTGTTTCTTTTGCAACAAGATTACCTCTCGTGTCTATATTAACTTTTGCGGTACCTGTAACGCTCCAATCAACAAGCTGTGTCGCAGGCACAGTAGAGCCGTCGTTAAATTCTAATTCTGCTTCAAGTTTAATTTGACTATCAAGCGGCATCTCATCTCTGTCTGAATTAATTTTCAAGGAGTCCATCTCTAAAATATCTATGTCTCTATTGAATTCTTTCGAGATAAATTTCATCTCGATTTCTTTTTTTTCCTGCTCTTCTTTCTTCTCATCCTGGCTTTTTTCCCGTTCTTTCTTTTTCTTTACGAGCTCCCCGTCCACATCAGTTCCTGATGTTTCTCTTTTTTTTACGTCGTCAAAAACTACTTTCTGTTTTCTCATTTTTTCATCTTCGCCTATCGTCATATCTGCTAGTCTATTTAATAACGGTATCTTTTCAGGAAGCCCTAGAAGAGTCGAAGGTATATTTTGTAAAGACAGGTTCTCGAACCTCGGGACAAACGGATAAACAAAAGAAGCGACCAGCAAAATCAAAGAAAACATGATTGCGACGACTTTTACCTGTTGCCATAGGCCCATTATTTCATACTGGTCGCCTATTATCACCGAACCTTTTCTTTCCTTCTCGCATAACAAATTCAAACGCATCGTAAAAATAAAAATAAACAAATACAAGGCAAGTAACGCTATATAATATGTCTCTTGCTCAAGGGCAAGCCCAACTGACGAAATCAATAAACACGCTGATATAAACTGCATCATCGCATAGCTATTGCCTGACTTAAGCCCAAAACTTTGAAAGAATGTAAGCCAGACAAGAGTTACTGAAAATATTTTCATGAGGTTTTCAAACGTTATAGCCACGGAATACAATCTTCCGAGTATTATAACGACTGCCGCAAGAGACAGCATCCCTATAAATATATCCACCTGTTGCAATCTGGAAGACCTCATAAGCCAACTCACTATAAAGCCAATAATAGTACCCGGCACTAAAATCATCAGGATAAAGGGATTGAAAATCGACTGGATACTTAAAATCCCTATAAGCACTAATCCTAGATTTGCAAAATGATAATAAAGCGTGTCTTTATCCATATCTACACCAATTCAAACTTCTTCTCCAGATTATCTCCTTTGGAAATCCTATATACATAAGCCTCAAGACCAGCTAGGGCCTCGTCAAATTTCTTTGCAGCCTCTGTGTCAAGAAATACAAGTTCTTCTGACTCACCAAATGTCGCGGTGGAGAGTACAACAACTATAAGTTTTATGCCTTTGACTTTAAACTGCACCAGGCTAGATAAACTATCCATATCATTATCAAGCATTACTGTTATCAAAGTGGACCTGTGCGAAGTCACAAAACTCGCCTCTTCAAGCGACTGGCTTAAAGTCAAGTCCCCGTCAGCACGAACCTTTGCAAGATACTCTAAAATTTTATACATATGATCTTCGCCTTTTCCAAAAGGTATCATCACAGCATCCTTCCCATACCCCAATATCTGAACAAAAACCCCTTCATTCATAAGGTGTCTTACTATAGAACCTACTATCTTCACTGAATATTCTAACGTAGTCTCCTTGCCAGTACCGATATCATGTCCTTTCTTTAAATCAATAACGATTGTAGCTTCCTGTACTGCATTGCGTTCAAACTGTTTCACTATAAGCCTGGAATGTCTTGCTGTCGAAGGCCAATGTATCCGGCTCATTCTATCTCCTCGTTGATACTCTCGCACGCCGAAAAATTCATGACTGTCTCCGCTTATCTTGGCAGTTTCCACTCCCATCCAAGAAACAGACCCGCTAGCCAAAACCGGGAAGGCATATATCCTAAAGAGATTCGGATACACCAAAAGCTCTGAATAAACATTAAGTATTTTTTTTATCTTAAAAAATCCGAGCGCGTCTTGAGAGATAATCGTTATCGGACCGAATCTATGCAATCCTCTTTTATAACAATGGGCTATATAGCTGATTTTCTTGCCTTCCCTGCCTTTCATGTTTAATATAAATAAAGACTTGTATAATTCGTCAGGCGCCGCACCCGAGAACTTATCGAGTATCTCAAAAAAATAAATACTTAAAGGGCGTTTATTATAAATATCCATTTTCACATTCAACATATCATCCTCATATGCCGTGTCATATACCTGGCGAGTGATGTTAATATCAGGGGCATTAAACTGGAGATGTATAAAGGAAAGCAAAAACATAACAAAGGCTATAACAAAAAATATATAGACCATCGTTATATCCGTATTCCACGCAATGGCAAGGAGTAGAACAACTGCTATGAGAAGGAAAAGACCTTTTAGGGTAAACATAGTTTAGTTCAGAGTTAACAGTTGACAGTTCACAGAATAGTTTTTTATTTTTTTCTGTCAACTGTAAACAGTGAACTGTTAGCTAAACAGGTGCTGGCACCTTTTTCAACACGTGGTTTACAATATCCTTGGAACCAAGGCCTCGCACTATAGATCGTGGTTGCAATATGAGTCTATGCCTTAAAACAGGAAATGCCAGTCTTTTTACATCATCGGGTATAACGTAATCTCTTTTATCAAGAAAAGCCAGTGTCATGGAAGTATGCATAAGGGCCAGAGAAGCCCGGGGGCTTGCACCGAGCTTTATATCGCCGGGAAGATTTCTTGTCCCGGAAATTATTTGAACTATGTATTGTTCTATAGCCGGTTCTATATGGACCAACCTAATGGCTTTCTGCACCTCGACAATATCCTCTATAGTTACCACACTTTGAAGTTTCTCTATAGGAGATTCTTTCAGGTTTCTATTTAGTACCTCGACTTCTTCCTGATTTGAAGGATAACCTACGTTAAGTTGCATTAAGAACCTATCAACCTGTGACTCCGGAAGAGGATATGTCCCATGGAATTCTATAGGATTCTGTGTGGCTATAACGAAAAAAGGACGGGGCAATTCTCTCAACACACCATCAATAGTGACGTTAAACTCCTGCATAGCTTCTAAAAGGGCCGACTGTGTTCTAGGTGTGGTACGGTTTATTTCATCAGCAAGGACTATATTAGCGAATATAGGGCCTGGCTTAAACTCAAACTCCCCTTTCTTTTGATTATAAATAGGCACTCCCGTAATATCCGAAGGCAAAAGATCAGGAGTAAATTGGATCCTTTTAAAATTCCCTTCTATGGACTTTGCCAGGGATCTCGAAAGCATGGTCTTACCAAGACCCGGCACATCTTCTAAGATCACATGACCATTACTCAATAGACCCACCACTGCCAGTTCAATGACCTCTCTTTTCCCTACAATAACCTTTGAAATATTATCTATCAATTTCTGCGGAATCTCATGAATATCCGGCATTACGTACCTCCTCTTTTGAACTAACTATATCACAGGAAATAATTATTGTCAAAAAATAAAACCCGCGAGCGATTATATCACCCGCGGGTTCTGTTTTTTGCCGTAAAGACCTTGCTCAGTACATTCCCATACCGCCACCAGGAGGCATACCACCAGGAGGCATACCACCAGGACCTGGTTTGTCTTCTTCAGGTATATCTGAAATCAATGATTCTGTCATTAACAAAAGCCCTGCTACGCTGGATGCATTCTCCAGGGCTGAGCGTGATACCTTCGTAGGATCTATGATGCCTGCAGAGATCATGTCTACATATTGTTCATTTTCTGCATTGAATCCTATGTTCTGCTTTTCGGCCTTCACTTTATGCACTACAACAGAATCTTCCAATCCTGCGTTCCTTACTATCTGCCTGATAGGTTCTTCAAGGGCACGTTTTACAATATTTGCACCAATATTCTCGTCACCTTCAAGCTTTAGATTGTTAAGTTTGGGGATACAGCGCAAGAAAGCAACTCCGCCACCCGGAACAATACCTTCTTCGACAGCTGCCCTTGTAGCATGAAGTGCGTCTTCAACACGAGCCTTTTTCTCTTTCATCTCGGTCTCTGTTGCAGCACCTACATTTATAACTGCTACTCCTCCTGCAAGTTTAGCTAATCTTTCCTGCAGTTTTTCTTTATCGTAATCTGAATCCGTTTCTTCGATCTGACGCTTTAACTGGGTAATCCTTCCATTAATATCATTACCCTTTCCAGCGCCTTCTACGATAGTAGTCTCTTCTTTGCCGACAGTCACTCTTTTTGCCCTACCTAAATCTTCCAAAGTAATATTCTCTAATTTTATACCTAGATCTTCGGTAATAGCCTTTCCGCCGGTCAAAACCGCGATATCTTCAAGCATGGCCGTCCTTCTATCGCCATAACCAGGCGCTTTAACTGCGCAACAATTAAGGGTGCCTCTTAATTTATTCACTACCAATGTCGCAAGGGCTTCTCCCTCGACATCTTCAGCAATTATAAGAAGCGGCTTACCTGACCTGGCTATCTTCTCAAGGAGAGGCAGCATATCCTTCATTACAGAAATCTTCTTTTCGTGTATCAGTAGAAAAGGATCGTCTATAACAGCATCCATCCTTTCGGCATCTGTTACAAAATACGGAGACAAGTAACCTTGATCAAACTGCATACCCTCGACTACCTCTAAAGTTGTCGCCATTGATTTTGCTTCTTCAACAGTAATAACACCATCCTTGCCGACCTTTTCCATGGCCTCTGCTATAAGATCACCTATAGCAGAATCATTATTAGCCGCGATCGAAGCTACTTGTGCAATCTCTTTTTTGTCCTTAATTGATTTTGACATGTCCTTTAAACTAGCTACTACCTCTTTTACGGCCTTTTCTATCCCACGCCTTAAAGCCGTTGGATTTGACCCAGCTGTTACGTTCTTCAAACCTTCTTTATAAATTGACTGGGCTAACACAGTAGCAGTCGTAGTTCCGTCTCCTGCTACATCACTGGTCTTTTCTGCAACTTCCTTTACCAGTTGAGCACCCATATTTTCGTAGGGATCTTTTAATTCTATTTCTTTGGCTACAGTAACTCCGTCCTTAGTGATAGTAGGAGAGCCAAACTTCTTGTCCAAAACCACATTTCTTCCCTTTGGACCAAGGGTAATCCTTACAGCTTCAGCAAGCTGATCTACGCCTCTAGCAATGGCGCTTCTTGCATTTTCTCTGAAAATTAATTGTTTTGCCATCTTAAATCAACCTCCTCTTTAATGAATCTACACTTAATTATGAGATCCCTCGTCACTTCGTTCCTCGGGATGAAGGACCTGCGAGAAAACACCACGTCCCTTCATTTGATTATAGCCAGAATATCTTCTTCCTTTAAAATAAGGTACTCTTCCTCATTGACTGTTATTTCATTACCAGCATATTTTCCAAAAAGGACCTTATCTCCCTTTTTTACTTCCAAAGGTTCTACTTTACCGCTTTCCAATACCTTACCTTTACCAACTGCAACAACCTCTGCTTTTTGGGGTTTTTCTTTTGCAGTTTCAGGTAAGACAATCCCCCCCTTTGTCTTTTCCTCTGCTTCAAGCCGTTTTACCAGCACCCTGTCACCTAAAGGCTGAATTGACATACAGACACCTCCTTAAAAAATTGGTTATTTGTTATCAGCACTCCCGACAGAGGAGTGCTATCATCAAGATATATTATAATACAAGAATAAAAAAGTTTGTCAAGCAAAATCTACTCTTCCGTTTAAACTTTAGCAGATTTTGCACAGATCCGTCAATTATCTTCTTCAAATGCTAAGACTACATTGAATACGATTTGGTACTGATCCATGCCTTCTGGGAAAGGTGGAAATGGGCTGGCATCTTGGATGCTTGA
>JAHJHC010000079.1 GCA_018824145.1 Candidatus Omnitrophota bacterium
AGACGTTGTGACGGCCTACCAAGTTTAGATCTATATCATGTTTGCCATTCAATCTAAAATTTATCCCGTCAGGTTCAAGATTTACTTTGTCCGCATAAAAATCACATTGCGAATTCAATCCAAATCTCACTACTTTTGAATCCGTCTTTATTTTACTTAGTAAGTCATCATCGGCATTTAAAACCACCCTGGCATCTTTATCCAGGTATTCCAGTATCTCGCATTTTGCCTTCAGCACTGTATCTATATCCTTTAAGTATGCCAGGTGAGACGGCCCGACGTTTGTAATCAAGGCCATGGTAGGTCTGGCTATCTCTGAAAGCCGCCTTATCTCTCCCAGATGGTTAGTACCCATCTCAAGTACGGCAATTTTATGCTCAGGCTTAAGACGCATAAGCGTAAAGGGCACTCCGATGTGATTATTCTCTGTCCCAAAATTCTTCAGGACATTGAAACGCTTACTAAAGATTGAAGCTAACATTTCCTTTGTAGTAGTCTTGCCATTAGAGCCTGTAATCCCTATAAGCGGGATATCAAACCTTGATCTATGAAAATATGCGATATCACCTAAGGCCTTTACGCTATCAGGCACGGAAATAAAAGAGATATCAGGTATTTTGAAATTTGAATTAGTGATACAACCTTGCTGGACAAGCACTCCGCCTGCGCCCTTGGATACCGCGTCCAATACAAAGTTGTGGCCATCGAACCTTTCACCTTTTATGGCTAAAAAAAGCTCTCCGCTTTTTAGACGGCGGGTATCAGTGGACACGCCTGTTAATATATCCTCTTCGTTTCCTGAGAGAAGCTTACTTTTAGTAGAAATTAAGATATCTTTTACTGTAAACATAATCACCTCCCGTTTACTAGCGTAGAGCGTTTAGCGGATAGCGTATAGAAAAAAATTTGTTTTTTACTATCCACTATACGCTCTACGCTATACGCTAATATTGTCCCCTGAATTCTGTCCCAATATCCTTCTTACCACTTCCTTGTCGGCAAAAGGAACTACTACATCTTTAAATATCTGATATGTCTCATGGCCTTTGCCAGCCACGAGGACTATATCTCCTCTTTTAGCCTCTTTTAAAGCCAAATCAATTGCCTTAAATCGATCTGGTTCAATAACGTAATTATCTCCTGCACAAGTTATTCCTTTTTTAATCTCGTTTATGATATTCATTGGATCTTCATTTCTTGGATTATCGCTTGTTATAAATGTCTTATCCGACAACTCAGAAGAAATCCTACCCATATTAGGCCTCTTGGACCTATCTCTGTCTCCGCCGCAGCCAAATACAGTCAATATCCTCTTTGGTTTCAACCCCCTCAATGCCTCTAATACATTCTCAAGACCGTTCTCTGTATGGGCATAATCAATAAATACCGAAAAGGGTTGCCCGCAATTTACTCTTTCAAGCCTCCCGGGTAAAGCTGAAATACTCTCTATACCTCTTGCTATCTCGCTAAGACTCATTCCCATGCCTATGCCACACGAAGCACACGCTAAAATGTTATAGACATTATGACGACCTATTAAAGAGGAATGAATCTCTATGGAGTTATTCCGTGTGCAAAGTTTAAATCTCAATCCATCAAACGAACATTTAATATCCTCGGCGTACAAATCCGCCTCTTGCTTAATCCTTAGACTTCGCTCAGGATTAACACCATAAGTAATCAGATTTATATCTTTATCCGATTTAACATGCTGTATAATCTTACCTGAATGTGTATCGTCTCTATTTACTACTGCATAGCCGCCTTTCTTTATTTTTGTAAACAGTTTCATCTTAGAGGCGAGATAATTTTCCAGAGTCCCGTGATAATCTAAATGTTCGTTTGTCAGATTAGTAAATACTGCAATATCGAATTGCAAGGTATCCAGCCTCCCCTGTTCTAAAGAATGAGAAGAGGCCTCTAGTATACAATTTTTTATACCTAGTTTCTCCATACTGTGAAGAAGACTATATAAATCTAAAACACCAGGAGTAGTGTTAAGGGCAGGCACAACTCGATTACCAAATCTATAGTTTATAGTACCAATAATACCTGCTTTCTCGGATTTTATATTCAATAAACTTTCCAATAAATATGTAATCGTAGTCTTTCCATTTGTACCAGTTACGCCGATAAGACGCATATTGCTGGAAATATCGCCATAAAATGCCCTGCTAGCTAAACCAAGTGCGCGCTTCGCATCATTCACATATATATATGTAGGACCTTTTTTAAAAGTCATGATAGGGGTATTCAACTCTAATATAATCGCACATGCACCTCTATCAATAGCCTCATTTATAAAATCTACGCCATTGAATCGCGAACCTTTAATTGCCACAAAAAGGTATTCTTTCTTAACTTTATTCGAATCACAAGCTAGACCCCTAATCTCCACAGAGGCCTTTCCTTCGATTTTCTTTACGCTATTTAATTTTTCAACAATCTTCTTGAGTTTCATTACGACCGGGGTTCTATCTTGTAATATCGCATAAGTTGAGTTGCAACTTTTTTAAAAATAGGAGCACATACAGTGCCTCCGTAATAAGAAGGGCTGGGTTCGTCCATTATAACGACCACCGTAAATCTTGGTTTATCATAAGGCAGGAATCCTATAAAAGATGATGTAAACTTTCTATGAGAATAAGTTTTATTAGCTTCGACCTTCTGGGCTGTTCCAGTCTTGCCGGCAGGAAAATATCCTTCTACCTCGGCGAGCTTGCCCGTCCCTTCTTCTACCACACCTCTTAAAATCTCTCTAAGTTTTTCAGCATTTCTTTCGGAAACAACTCGATGTAACCTTTTTGACTCAAATCTTCTTACCATCTGCCCTGTACTATCCTGAATCCTATCAATAATCCTGGGTCTTATATAATATCCGCCATTTGCCAAACTAGACACTGCACAGGCCAGCTGAAGTGCTGTTACACCTAACTCCTGGCCCATAGAGATGCTACAAAGAGAAAGATTAGACCATTCAGCCGGAGATCTTACTATACCATCAACTTCGCCCGGTAGATCAATACCTGTTTTTTTTCCGAACCCAAATCTTCTCATATACCTATACAATCTATTTTCTCCTAATATAAGTGCTGCTTTCATAGTACCTATATTTGAAGAATATTTAATAACATCTCTGAACGATAACCAACCATGTGGCTTATGATCGTGGTAGGTATGTCTACCCCATTTAAATTCACCATTCTCACAAAAGAACTCATCTTCTACGCTAAAAAGTCCTTCTTCAATTACACCGCTTGCAGTTACTATCTTAAAACTGGAACCGGGTTCAAAAAAATCACTTACTGCACGGTTTCTTCTCGTTTCAACAGGAAACTCACTTATATTATTAGGATCATAGGTAGGTCTATTTGCAAGAGCTAATATATCACCTGTATAAGGATCCATCACAATGATGCTACCGCCTTTTGCATTGAATTTTTCGAATGAGGAGTTTAACTCCCTTTCTGCAATGGCCTGCACAACATTATCTATAGTAAGTATCACATCATTCCCGTCAGCGGGAGGAATTTCTCTATATTTATAGCCTGGCACTTCGCGCTTTTTAGCGTCTCTTATGCTATAACGCCATCCGACGGTGCCTTTCAAGAACTTATCAAAGGTAAGTTCAATACCCTCCAACCCCTGCTCATCTACTCCTACAAATCCTATTATATGACTTGCCAATGTGCCGTTAGGATATACCCTATGCGGCTCCTTAACCAATCCCACCCCTTCTATATTTACACTCCTTATTGCCTTTTCCAAATCAGGCGAAATCTTACGGGCCAGCCATACAAAACGTTTTTTCTGCTGAACTCTTTCGAGTATCTTGTCTTTATCGATTTTTAAAATCCTAGAAAGTTCCCTGACCGCACTTTCTTTATCTTCCACTATCAGCGGGTCTACAAATACGGAATTAAGGTTTATCGACACTGCGAATTCTTTAAGATTGCGGTCGTAAATCACGCCTCTCTTGGGAAGGAGGCACATATAGGTATCATATTGGCCGGAGGCAAGTTTTGATAATGGTTTTGCAGCTCCAAGTTGTACGCAGAAAAGTCTAGCAGCCAAAAATGCGAATAAAACTAATAAAAAATATAGTATCTTCCTGCTACGAGGGGTAATTAATTTGTGCATATTTTATGATGGCAGGCACTCCTGCACGAAGGAGTGGCGCTACTTTAATGACGCTTCAAACTAAAACCATTATTAATATTCGGGCTGGCCTCAGCTTCCCGACCCATAATAAATAGATTGGCAAAGAAACCTCTTTTTGTTTCATCCTTATGAACAAACTTCGCTGGGGAATTATCGCGTTTGACCACCTGCCATTTGTGGGGCATACTCAATTCCACCTCTTTGGCTAAAAGTTTTGCTTCAAGGTTGACAGGCGATTTTAAATTAAGGACATTATATACTAATATTCTATTATGGTCAAGAAGCTCTGAATAAATCTTATTATTTTCTTTTAGGTTCAGGCCTATCTGGTAAACAAGGGTCTGTTGATTAACATACAAAAGTGCCAACAAAGTAAGCATAAATATAGATATTATAATCTTATGTATTTGTAAAGCTATCTTCATATCTAGTCCTGCTTCTTTATAGCTGCGCGGAGCTTTGCGCTTCTTACGCGAGGATTTCCTGAAACCTCTTCATCCTTTGCCCTTAAAGGTTTCTTCGTAAGAATGTCAAAAACACCCTTGGCTCTAAATTCTTTTAAGACATTTTTCGCTATTCTATCCTCAAGAGAGTGAAAAGATATCACGCAAAGCCGTCCGCCTTTTTTAAGGAGTTCAGGCGTCTCGTTAAGGACCTCTTCTAAAGCACTCAACTCATCATTTACTTTGATACGAAGCGCCTGAAAAGTCCTGGTTGCCGGATGAATTTTTCTTCTTCTGGAGCTGTACGGAATGTTTTTTGAAATAACGATAGCCAATTCATCAGTAGTCTGGATCTGGCTTCTTTTCCTTGCCTCAACTATACCCCGTGCTACTCTTCGGTGAAACCGCTCTTCACCAAAATCTCTTATTAGACAGGAAAGTTCTTCTTCAGTCAAAGTATCCACAAGGACCTTTGCAGTAAGATATTGATTTCTATCCATACGCATATCTAAAGGCCCCGTGTTTTTTATACTGAATCCTCGTTCTTTTGTCTCCATCTGAATACTAGATATTCCCAAATCAAATAAAATTCCATCTATCCCTCTTATTTCTAAATCCAGAATAATTTCTCTTAGATTTCTAAAATTTTTGTTTATCAGTTTGAACTGACCTTCTAAAGACCTGAGTCTTTGGTGTGCTATTTCCAATGATTCTTTGTCTCTATCTATACCAACCAGCAAACCTCCGGGAGATATCCTGCGTAGTATCTCCTCAGCATGACCGCCGCCACCTATCGTAGCATCTACAATTATCTTTCCAGGCGCAGGGTCTAAAAGCTCAATAACCTCTTCAAGTAGAGCCGGCCTATGTAAAAATCTTTCTCCCATTATTACTTTTTAATATCTTATAGACTTCCCAACTTATACACAGGGGATGCCTATCAAGATTTAATGCCCTAGTCCTACGTATACATTCAACTGGAATATTAAAACAATGGATGTCAGACCTGGATTTTAAACAAGAAGTATGATTGCGAGAATTCATAACACCTCCAAATTTATCGTCATTCGATCAATTTCTCTGCCACTTCTTCAAAGGCCTCTTTAGATACGGAATAATAATCTTTCCAATTATGCTGGCTCCATATTTCAATACGATTCGATACCCCAATTACATATACTTCTCTTTTTATAGCAGCATAATCCTTCAAATAAGATGGGATAAGGATTCTTCCCTGTTTATCAGGAATTAGTTCAGAGGCGCCTGAAAAGAACAGCCTATTGAAACGTCTATATTCTGCTTTTGTAAATGACATTGTCTTGAATTTCTGCTCTTGCAATTTCCATTCATCTTCTGCGAACATAAACAGACACTTATCAAGTCCACGAGTAATAAAAAAACGCTCTATATAATGTTCCTTAAGAGCGTCTCTGAATTTCGACGGAATAATAATCCTCCCTTTCCGATCCAATGTATGTTCATATTCACCATAAAACATAATTTACTCCACTTTGCTCCACTTTGTCCCACTATTCACTAGAAGTTTACCCCAACGACATTTTCGTGTCAAGGCAAAACTTCAACTTTTTTCAACTTACACTATATAGTGGGGTTGCGACGGCATTGGGATGCTAAATATAGGGGTATGATTTGGCTTTGACGACATCTTTTTCAATCTGTTCTCGCAGAAATTCAATTGATGAGAACTTTCTCTCATTTCTTATTTTTATTTTAAATATTATCTCTATATCTTTACCATATATATTTTTTTTA
>JAHJHC010000080.1 GCA_018824145.1 Candidatus Omnitrophota bacterium
ACGAGAGAACGCCGAGCGAATAGCGAGGGAAAGGGCACAATCCGTGCCCGACAGTGAACGAGGTGAGTCTACGCAGCCCGAGCAATCAGCGAGGGCGAAGTAGACGAATCCTCTCATCGGCTCCAGTATTCGCTTGTAGAGGATTCGAAACGAGAGAACGCCGAGCGAATAGCGAGGGAAAGGGCACAATCCGTGCCCGACAGTGAACGAGGTGAGTCTACGCAGCCCGAGCAATCAGCGAGGGCGAAGTAGACGAATCCTCTCATCGGCTCCAGCATTGCGAATGACGAATCAATGGCCCGTTTAAGAGAACTCATAAAAGACAAGAATTTTTCACTCCTCTGGTTTTCTCAAATCATATCAAATTTTGGGGATAGGCTTAATCAGATGGCATTGATAGGCCTTATCTATGCCCGTACCCCGGGTTCTACTATAGAACTTGCAAAACTACTTTCTTTTACGATCCTTCCTGTATTTCTTATCGGTCCCATCGCTGGCATTTATGTAGATAGGTGGAATAGAAAGTATACCATGATATCATGCGATTTATTGAGGGGTCTTTTGGTGCTTCTTGTACCTTTTATACTTATATCTTCCAGAAGCATGGTGCCTATTTATATTGTGGTATTTATAATTTTTTCTATCACAAGATTTTTTTTGCCTTCCAAACTTTCTATAATACCTGACATTGTTCATAAAGATAAGTTGCTTTTGGCTAATTCACTCACGTCTACGACTATGATGATTGCTACTATAGTAGGGTATGGTTTTGGCGGAATAATCGTGGCGGGGATTGGGGCAAAAGGAGGCTTTTACATAGATTCAGTCACATATTTTGTCTCTGCCTTGATGGTTTCGTTTGTCGCTTTGCGCTTAAAGGACAAGTCAGAGGGTTCTCCTTACAGAGAAAAATTGAGCAGACTTTTTTTAAAAAAGACAATTATAGGAGATATAAAAGAAGGATTGTTATACCTCAAAGAGCATAGAGATATAAGAATGGTGGCAAATACTATGTTTCTAATTATGGCTGGGGTCGGCTCTATTTACATTACCATAATAGTCTTTATACAGGAGACGTTAGGTTCTTCAACAGGGCATTTAGGGATATTAGCAATGTTTTTAGGCGCAGGATTGCTGTTAGGGTCTTTAATGTACGGAAGATTCGGCTCAGGGTTATCTAAAAAAAAGGTAATAAATTTTGGTTTAGCTATTACAGGATTGGTAATCATGATATTTTCTTTGAGTCTCAAATTGTACCCTTATTTTTTTATAGCAGCAGGCCTATCGATAATCCTTGGTGTATTTGCCTCTCCTATCGTAATTTCATCTAATACCTTGCTCCATGAGGTTATGGCAGATAAAATGAGGGGGAGGATTTTTAGTTCTCTGGAAATAATTATGCATCTCGGATTTCTTATATTTATGCTATTGACCTCGATTATCGCAGAACGGGTGAATAAAGAATGGATCCTGGTTATAATAGGACTGGTGTTTTTATTGATAGGTCTTGCAAAAATGGTCAGGGGGATTATAGAAAAGAAGGGGTTATTTTCGTTTCTTTTTTGATGATTTATTCTTTTCCTTCCAGATCCTTTGGCATTCTTTATAGTAGTTGCATATAATGCAACAGATGTCTTCTTCGTGGCGTTCTCCTCTATACCACTTGGTTTCACATGTCCAGTAGATCTGACAATCTGTGCAACAATGTCCAAATTCTCCAACAGCCATAGTAATGTCCTCTCCAGAAGTATACTTTAATTTAAAAAGGTTGTCAAGAGCGGAGATTTTTTATATAATAATAAAAAATATACTTATCATGAATTTTATACACCCCCCAGAATTCAAAGGACTTACCAGGCATAAGAAAATAGAAAAAGGCCCTTTACCTGAAAGAGTAGTGCTTACCTTGTCTCAGCATACAGGAGCACCATCCGAACCAGTAGTCAAGGTGGGAGATATTGTGCAAACAGGTACTCTTATTGCACAGGCAAAGGGGTTTATTTCGAGTAATTTGCATTCTAGCGTCTCAGGTAAGGTTGTCGCGATTGAAAATGCACTCCATCCAGTTATTGGTGGCTTCAAGGCGATTGTTATACAATCTGACGGCCAGGATAATAATGCGTTTTTAGTCTCGTATAGAGATGGGTTGGATTTATCGAGAGAGGAGATTATAGATATAGTTAAAGATGCAGGGATTGTGGGGTTGGGAGGGGCTGGTTTTCCTACTCATGTAAAATTGAGTCCGCCTCCCGGTAAGAAAATAGATACCCTTATCATAAACGGCGCTGAGTGTGAACCGTATCTTTCTTGCGACCATCGTTTAATGCTAGAAAAGCCTAAAGAGATAATTGCTGGGATTTATTTGATAGCGAAGGCCTTGGGTGTAAATAATGTAATAGTAGGAATAGAGGAAAATAAGTTGGATGCTATAGAGAATCTGGGTAGTGCCCTGTTTATGGTGAAAGACATAGGCGTTAAGGTAAAAGTGATAAGGTTAAAGACACGTTATCCACAAGGGGGAGAGAAGCAATTGATCAAGACACTTTTAAACCGTGAGGTGCCTTCAGGAGGGCTACCTTTTGAAGTGGGTTGTGTAGTGAATAATGTCCAGACAGTTTTTGCTATATACGAGGCAGTCTGTTTTAGAAAACCATTGTATGAAAGGGTTATTACGATTGCCGGCAGCTTTTTGGCTAAACCAAAGAATGTCTTGGCGAGGATCGGCACATCTATTAAGGATCTATTGGAATTCTGCGGTTTTAATGCTTCATCTAACAGTGATATTTATAAAATTGTGATGGGTGGACCAATGACAGGCATCTCGCAGTATAGTTTAGATACACCTATAATAAAAGGCACCTCAGGCATCTTGGTTATGGATAGGAGGTTTAAGGTTGGGGATGAGATTAGTTGTATAAGGTGCTCACGTTGTATTTCATCATGTCCAGCCGGGCTTATGCCATGCATGATTGGAAATGGAGTAAAGTTTAATAGATCTGATATTGTAGCTTCTTTTAATCCGCTTGATTGTATTGAGTGCGGGGCGTGCAGTTACGTATGTCCGTCTAATATACCGTTGGTACAGCTTATAAAATTAGCAAAGGCAATGGTCAAAGCATGAATAATAACATCTTAAGGTTTTCTCTGATTCTATTTCTCGTAAATTTTGTGGCTGCATCTATCCTTGTAAGTGTATATTATATTACAAAACCTAGAATAGAATTGCAGCAACGTATGATGGAAGAGGAATCATTGGAACAGGTGATGCCTGAATCAGTAGGAGATCGGCTTGAGCCTGTGAAGGAAGACGGAGAAATAAAATGCTGGAAGGTTTTTAAGGGCCCTGGTTCTAGAGTAAGGGGATATGTATTTATTGCTAAAAAATATGGGTATTCAAGTGTCGTAGAGACAATGGTAGGAATAAATAATGACGGTACAATTACTGGTATTAGAATACTTAACCAGAACGAAACGCCAGGGCTCGGGGCAAAGATCGTCGAAGTTGTTTCAAATAAAACATTGCTTAAGGCATTGAAAGGTATTTTCTCTAGAGAGAAGGAATCAGAAGGAAAGCTATTGCCTTACTTTACAGAGCAATTTAAAGGGAGGCATATAAGGAGGCTAGAGCTTTCCAATGGTAATATACAGGCTATTACGGGTGCTACTATATCCAGCAAGGCTGTAGTAGAGTCTATAAAAGAAAAGGGATTGGAGATATTAGGTAGATATGAATAACCTCACAGTTTCACCTGCCCCGCATATTAAATCCGGTCTTACTACCCAGAGGATTATGTGGATAGTAATATTGGCACTTCTACCAGCAGGTCTTGCCGGTGTCTACATATTCGGTATACGTAGTTTAAAAGTCATATTTATATCTATAATTTCTTGCATCTTAAGTGAGGCTATTTTTTTAAAATTTAGACAGAGGGATACAAGGATTATTTTAGACGGAAGCGCCATTTTGACAGGATTGATCCTGGCCTACAATCTTCCGCCGGAAGTCCCTTTCTGGATTCCTGTAGTAGGAGGGGCGGTGAGTATTATTATCGGGAAGCAGCTCTTTGGCGGCTTAGGGCATAATATATTTAATCCTGCACTTGTTGGGAGGGCATTTTTACAGATTTCCTGGCCGGTCTATATGACTACTTGGAAAAATCCCAGATGGGTACTTGATGCTGTTTCATCTGCTACGCCTTTAGCTAAAGAGAAGGCAGTAAATTTTAGTTATATGGACTTATTTCTCGGAAATCACGGTGGTTGTATAGGAGAGGTCTGCATATTGATGTTATTAATAGGCGCATTGATTTTAATTTTTACAAATATAATTTCTTTTCATATCCCCGCAAGTTTTATAGGGACAGTTGTGGTACTGACCTGGATTTTTGGGGGAGATGGATTTTTTAAAGGTGATTTTGTTTTCCATTTACTTGCCGGAGGTTTAGTCTTGGGCGCATTTTTTATGGCGACTGATTATGTGACATGCCCGCTTACTAATAAAGGTAAACTGATATTCGGGATAGGTTGTGGTATATTGACAAGTCTTATTAGGCTGAAAGGCAGCTATCCTGAAGGGGTTTCATATGCAATATTATTCATGAATGCAATGGTGCCTTTGATAGATAGGTATACGAAGACCAGGATATACGGGATTTCTAAAACATGAAGAAATTATTTAAAGAATTCTTAAAAGGTATCTTTAGGGAAAATCCGACATTCGCGCTGGCACTGGGGCTATGTCCGACATTAGCTGTATCCACGAGTATTGTGAATGGTTTTGGTATGGGCGTGGCAGCTACATTTGTAATATTGGGTTCGAATATAATCGTCTCTGCGATAAGGAATTTTATACCGAGTAAAATAAGGATACCGTGTTTTATTGTTATAATAGCGACATTCGTCACTATAGTTGAACTTGTTATGAAGGCATATTTCCCTTTGTTATCTAAGGCATTAGGTATATTTGTGCCGCTTATTGTAGTAAACTGCATTGTCATGGCCAGGGCAGAGGCATTTGCTTCAAAACATACAGTAGTAAAGTCGATCTTTGACGGCCTTGGCATGGGAGCTGGTTTTACTCTGGCCCTTGTGCTTATTTCAGGGATCAGGGAGGCGTTTGGAAACGGCACGCTTTTGGGGCTTGTTATTGTAAGGAATTTTGAGCCTGCACTTTTATTTATACTTGCACCAGGTGCGCTTCTGGTTATAGGTATTCTAATAGGGATCGTGAACCTTTTGTCGCAACGGAGATAGATTATTATGGAATACAACCAATTGTTAGTGATAGCTATAAGCGTTATATTTATAAATAATTTTATCCTCTCGAAATTTCTGGGGCTTTGTCCTTTTATAGGCGTATCAAAAAGTACGCGTCCTGCTTTATACATGGGTCTATCTGTGACATTTGTCATGACAGCATCTTCTATTATTACCTGGGGGATATATAGTTTTCTCTTAAAGCCTTTTCATATAGAATATCTGCGTACTTTATCGTTTATACTCGTGATAGCGAGTTTTGTACAGCTTATAGAGATGTTTATACAGAAATTCAGCCCGGCTTTATATAAGATCTTCGGAATATACCTTGCCCTTATTACTACGAATTGTGCTGTCTTTGGTGTAGCAGTTCTAAATAGTGAGATGTTTCTTAAAGTTCAGGATAGCTTTGTCAAAAGTTTTATATTTTGCCTGACCCAGGGTTTTTGTGCAGGCGTGGGATTTACCATAGTGTTACTTTTTATGTCAGGTATACGTGAGAGGCTTGAGTTCTGCGATATCCCAAGGCCGATGAAAGATATGCCAATAGCGTTTATTGTGGCATCTTTGATGTCTATGGCATTTATGGGATTCAGCGGATTTAGATTTTGATTATGTTAATACCCATTCTTATCATGTCAATAATGGGGCTTTTGTTCGGATTGGCACTGGCCTTTGCTTCCAGAATATTTAGGGTAGAGCTGGATCCAAAGATAGAGAAGATCCTTTCTGCCTTACCCGGTGCCAATTGCGGTGCGTGCGGAAAAGCAGGTTGTGCTGGATTAGCAGAGGCAATTGCAAAGGGAGATACTAGCCTCACCAGCTGCCCTGCGGCAGACAAAGAGGCCTATAATAAAATCGCAGATATTTTAGGCGTAGAAAAACAATCTATCGCGAAAAAGATTGCGCGCATAAGGTGCGGAGGAGGGAAGTCTGCCAAGGATAAGTATATATATCAAGGTGTCAAGACCTGTTCTGCAGTAAGTCTGATCGCTGGAGGGAAGAAATCGTGCAATTTTGGTTGTCTTGGTTTTGGAGACTGCGTTATAGCGTGTCCTTTCGATGCAATACATATGCAGAAGGATGGTATCCCAATAGTTGATCCTGAAACATGTATTGCATGCGGTAAGTGTGTTAAAGCGTGTCCGAAAAACATTATATCTTTAGAAGATGCTGATCTTAAGTATTATGTCAGGTGTCTTTCTAGAGATAAAGCAGGTTTTGTAAAAAATGCTTGCAAGGTAGGGTGTATAGCATGTAAAATTTGTGAAAAGCTTTCCCAAGGGGTGTTTATTATTGAGGATAATCTATCGAGAATAGATTATAATAAAGCTGATGATAAAACACCGTGGGAGCTGTGTATAGAGAAGTGTCCAACCAAATGTATTGTAGCACAATGATTGAAGGCAAAGGCTGACATAGGCAGGTTTTAACCTGCCTGTTTACGTGCCCCGTACCGAATGGTATGGGGTGGAGGCTTTTGCGACAACTTTGTAGGTCACACTTTAGTGTGACAAAAAGCAGGGAGAATAAAATGGCACAGAATGTATTGGAATTGACAAATGAGAATTTTGAGCAGGAGGTTTTACGCTCATCCAAACCAGTAATTGTGGACTTTTGGGCACCGTGGTGTATGCCATGCAAGATGATCGCGCCTATTGTCGGGGAGGTGAGTGAGACTTATAATGGTAAATGCAAGGTCGTCAAACTTAACATAGATAATGCCATGAAGGTTGCCACAAAGTTCGGGGTAATGAATATCCCTACGGTCATTTTCTTCAAAGACGGCAGAGAAGTTACAAGGGTAGTAGGGGTCGTACCTAAAGATACTATTATTGAGAAGATAGAAGAGATGCTTGTTTGAAAATATGAAAGGATAACAATATGAATATTGCCGTATTTTGTTCAGGAAGCGGTACGAATCTGCAGGCAATAATAGATGCAGAGAAACGGGGACATATAAAGGCTGTGATAAAGATCGTTGTTTCAGATGTCCCTGATTGTTATGCGTTGATTCGGGCTAAGAAGGCCGGTATTAAAATACTTCTGGTAGAGAAAGGTAATTTTAAATCAAAGGATGAGTTTGATAGATATATTTTAGACAATCTTAAAAACGAAAAAATAGATCTGATAGTGCTGGCTGGGTACATGAGGCTCCTTACGGGGGCGTTTATAAATGAGTATAAAAATAAGATCTTAAATATACACCCCGCGCTTCTGCCTTCATTTAAGGGTACGCACGGAATAAGGGATGCATTTTCGTACGGCGTTAAAGTAACCGGGCCTACGGTACATTTTGTGACAGAGGATATGGATGCAGGGCCTATTGTATTACAGGCACCTATTATGGTAAGAGAAGATGATACTGAATCTACACTCGGAGAGGCCATTCATGCAGAAGAACATAAGGTATATCCGCGGGCGATCCAGTTATTTATAGAAGGCAGGTTGAAGATAGAAGGAAGAAAGGTTAAAATTATATAGTTTTATTGTGTCATTAAATCCTGGATCTTTACACGCCCTCTCCTAAACCTTTCTAGGTCATCTTTTGATAGATAAACTTTTTCACCTTTTGGTCTTGAGTCTACAACTTCAATGCCTTCAAAGTCTTTAAAGCTATACCTGTGAATAACCTTTCCGGCATGCTTTAATATCTCCGAAAATATTATCTCTTTATCTTTCTCGGATGGCTTATTCGAAGTAATAGAAAATTCGAACTGTAATATCCCGTTATTTATCGAGCCTTCAGAGGTATTGACCGTAAAATTTTCTTTCAAGGCGTTATCTTCCTGGAATAATATCTTAATTCGTCTTGCAATTTGTTCACTTATAAACCAGCCTACTTCTAAATCTTTTTCAGGGAAACCGTCTATTCCAATATAACCCATGTCTTTATATGAGTCGAATGTCTCTTTTAAATCCCGTTGTCTTATTTCAGCACCTGAATAAAAGTATTTTGGGACGATTTCCTTTATAGGATTTTGAAACATTGCGATATTTATAAGTATTAGATATTCATTGTCGAATCCCGCTGGAAATATTGCTCTATATACTTCATATCCGGGCTGAGGTTCGTAGTATTCTTTTGTTTTTATATAGAAAAGTGCTTCTTGGTCTGACATTTCTTTCGAAGATATATCCACAACCGTTAACTTCTGGCTGCCTTTTTTCCCTATTGTATATATCGGATAGAAGAGTGGTTTTATGTCTTGGATTAAAAGAGAATCTTCGTTTAGCGCTTTGAAGAGTTCTTTTATTTTGGCTTCACCTGCTACCATAGGGTTGAATTTAAAATCTCTCAGTATCCTTTTATGGTATTCGCCTCTGGAGATATCCAGGAGTCGTACACGCACCACGTCATAGACGAATCCTGTAAGTATGAATTCTACTCCTACGGTTTTTGTGTCTCTGGCTGTAAGGGTGTAAAACTTTAAGGGCCGATCCGTACTCATTATGACTCTATGCATTGATAGTGCCACATCTTCTATCTTTTCCCCTGATTCTCTATTGAGCTTTAATTCCGAATCTACAAGGCCTTCAAGGGGTATGTAGACACCGAGCGTAGAGCCGATGATTTTTACTTGGACGTTATCCAGGTTATATTCGTCTTTACAGAGTTTTATTATGGATTGAGTTACTTTTTCTTTTGAATAGGTCGGTTTATCGCAACTAGATAAAGATATTAAGAAAAGAATTATGGATAAGGATCTTAATAGGCATGTGCTCATGTAGGGTAATGGCTTTTTCCATATTCTTTGAAGATTTCTTCTATTTCATCATATTCCAATTCATCTTTTTCAAGCAGTTCTTTCACGAATCTTTCTACTATATGCCATTCTTTTTTGATGAGTTCTTCGACGTTTTTCAAGCAGGCGTTTATTATTTTGCCTGTCTCATCATTGAGTTTTTCTTTAAGTGTTTCAGATAACTGTGATTCTGGTATTACACTGTAATCACCTACATAACCAGCCTCGCTCATGCCGACCTTCCATACCATAGCATGTGCTAACATCATCGCACCTTTAAAATCAGAAGCTACGCCGTCACTTGTGGTTCCAAATCTCATTTTCTCTGTTACATATCCGCCGAGTTTTACCTTTATATCTGCAAGGAGCCTTTCCTTGTTTCTTGTGTATAACTCCTCTCTGGGTTGGCCATAGACTGCGCCGAGGGTTTCTTTGCGGGATATTATAGAGGCCTTAAATACGTCTTCAGTCGGATGCAATATGTACATTGTTACCAGATGTCCTGTTTCGTGAAATGCGACCATTTCTCTTTCTTCTTTTGTCATCTGGCGCTTGTGTTTTATGCCCATATCAATACGTTCCATGGCTTCGGATATTTCTTTATGGCTTACTATATCTTTCTTATTTCTTGTTGCTATCAATGCTGCTTCTTTTATTATATTATCGATCTCAGCAGGGGTTTTATATACTGCCTTTCTCGCCAAACGGCCTACATCGAGATCTTTATCATGCTTTATTTTTTTAAGATAGTACTCAAACACCTTTTCTCTTCCCTGGAGGCTGGGCCTGTCTATGTAGATTTTTCTATCAAATCTTCCGGGCCTTAGAAGAGCCTCGTCCAGTACTCCTTCTGCGGCGTTGGTAGCGCCTATAACGATGATATTGCAATCTTTTTCCTTAAGCCCGTCCATTTCCACTAGGAGCTGGTTCTGGGTACTATTTGTTTCTTGCCCTCCTCCCATGAAACTGAATGAGCGCTTCCTGCCTATTGCATCCAATTCATCAATAAAAACAATACATGCGCCATAGCCGTATGCAAGGAACCTGGCTTTTTTGAAAAGCCTTCTTACTCTGGATGCGCCGACGCCTACGAATATCTCGGTAAATTCACTGCCGGACATGGATATAAACGGGATAATTGCTTCAGTGGCTATCGCTTTTGCAAGATACGTCTTTCCGCAGCCAGGAGGGCCTACCATCAATAGCCCCCTTAAGATTCTACCGCCAATTTTTAAGAGGAGTTTTCGGTCTCTTATTAACTGTACGACTTCCCATGCCTCTTCTTTTGCTTCATCTATTCCTATTACATCGTTCCAGTGGATATTTACACTTTCTCCTTTCAGTGCCTTGTGTTTTCCCCCTGCAAACCCTCCGCGGAAAAACGTCATATACATAAATACAAATATACCTGCATGTATGCCTGCCATTAGAATACTTACAGGCATTTGGGCAATGGTGAGATGCCGGTAGAAGGACTCAAGAGACGAAAGCCCCCATACAGATAGTATTAAAAGCAAGACTATTACAGATATTATAGAAAGTTTGACCCAGTGCATCATGAGCCACATTTTGAATCTACGCAGTCTTAAAATAGGCATTTTGTTTTTCTCCCTATGTATAATGTGAATAGAGTATATCATAATAGTAATAAAGTGTCAACCGAGCTGGATTGACAATTGTTTACTAGTGTGTTAATATCAAATGAATAATTTTGAAGAATAGTACCAGGCACCAATAAGAGAAAGAAGGAGATATATTATGGCGAAGGATACGGCAATTAAGGAGATAATAGGAAGAGAAATTTTAGATTCCCGTGGAAACCCTACGGTTGAAGTCGATGTGATTTTGGAATCAGGCATTATGGGCAGGGCCGCTGTTCCAAGCGGGGCCTCTACAGGCGAACATGAAGCAGTGGAGTTAAGAGACGGAGACAAGAAGAGATATATGGGAAAAGGGGTTTTAAAGGCAGTTTCAAATGTAAATAATGAGTTGAATTCTGCCTTAAAAGGTCAAGATGCCAAGGAACAGGCCTTGTTGGATAAGAAGATGATAGAGCTTGACGCTACTGAAAATAAATCGCGTCTTGGTGCAAATGCAATTTTAGGGATTTCCATGGCTGCTTGCAAGGCAGTTAGTAATTTCAAAAATATACCTCTTTATAAATATTTGGGTGGAGACAAGGCCAAGGTATTACCTGTTCCTATGATGAACATTCTAAATGGCGGCGCTCATGCTGATAATAATGTGGATTTGCAGGAATTTATGATAATGCCTAAAGGAGCAGATAGTTTTAAAGAGGCCCTTCGCATGGGGTCAGAGGTCTTTCATATGCTCAAAAAGATTTTGAAGGATAAAGGTCTTTCCACCGCAGTCGGAGACGAAGGTGGGTTTGCGCCTGATCTAAAATCTAACAAAGAAGCAATAGAAGTGATCCTTCAGGCAATAGAAAAGGCCGGCTACAAGCCCGGCAAAGATATCTTTATTGCGCTTGACCCGGCATCGAGTTCTTTTTATGAAAATAAGAAATATATACTCAAGGCAGAATCTTCCCCGGAAAAAAATGCAGAGGGTATGGTGAGCTTTTACGATGATTGGGTGTCAAAATTCCCTATATGTTCCATAGAAGACGGGCTTAGCGAAGATGACTGGGCCGGTTGGAAGAAATTAACAGAAAAATTGGGGAAGAAGGTGCAGATCGTGGGTGATGATTTGTTCGTTACAAATACAAAGCGCCTGAAAATGGGTATTGAAAAGGGGGTTGCGAATTCTATACTTATAAAGGTGAACCAGATAGGCACACTTACCGAGACAATAGAGGCCATAGATATGGCTAGGAAAAACGGTTATACTGCAGTTATCTCGCATCGTTCAGGTGAAACAGAAGATACCACTATTTCACATCTTGTAGTAGCAATGGGGACAGGACAGATAAAGACCGGTTCTGTATGCAGGACGGATAGGATTTGTAAGTACAATGAACTTTTGAGGATAGAAGAGGATTTAGGTAAAAAAGCCACTTACAGTGTCTTACCATGGCCAAAATAAAGATAAGACCCCTTTATATATTCATAGCGCTATTTCTTTTCATGATTTTTTTACCAGGCTACACAAAATTCATGGAACTAAGGGCCAAGAATAATCATCTAGAAGAAGAAATAGCACGCTTGGAACAGGAAAACATAAGGCTCTACAAAGAAAAGGATAGATTAGAAAAAGACATAGATTACATTGAAAAAGTAGCAAGAGACTCAATGGGGGTAACAAGAGAAGGCGAAATTCCCATAAAAATAGAGTGATTTGTACCGTTTGCGAATTTAGCTACCAAAGTGTCCCTTTTTTCAAGATTAAAACTGTCCCTGGGGACACTTTGAAGCTCGAAAAGGGGACAGGTTGAGCACGAATTCGCAAACGGTACAAAACAAATTTCTTGACTAACTAATAGTATTAAAAGATAATATAAACACTGGAACAAAGGCGTTCTAAGTAAGATAGGAATGCCTTTTTTTATTTTTGGTCAGATTGCACAAGGATTGTGCAACGCTAACAAGGGGAGTACGTTATGCAGAAGAAGATTAAAGAGTTCATGACAAGTGTTATAGAGAAGAATCCTGGCGAGAAAGAGTTTCATCAGGCAGTAGAGGAAGTAGTGGAGTCAGTCATATCTTTTATAGAAGAAAATCCACAGTACAGAAAAGCTAGGATACTTGAGAGGATTGTTGAGCCAGAGAGAGTTATAATGTTTCGTGTTCCATGGCAAGATGACAAGGGCGAGATTCATATAAATAGAGGATACCGCATAGAAATGAATAGTGCCTTGGGTCCTTATAAAGGTGGACTTAGGTTTCATCCCAGTGTGAATCTAAGTATATTAAAATTCTTAGCATTTGAACAGGTATTTAAAAACAGTTTGACCACGCTTCCAATGGGCGGAGGGAAAGGCGGCTCTAATTTTGATCCAAAAGGTAAGTCAGATAATGAAGTAATGAGATTTTGCCAGAGCTTCATGACAGAATTGCAGCGTCACATTGGTCCTGATACAGATGTTCCTGCAGGAGATATAGGAGTAGGCGGAAGAGAGATAGGG
>JAHJHC010000081.1 GCA_018824145.1 Candidatus Omnitrophota bacterium
CCAGCGTAATGACCTCTACGTAACTTGCACCTTGAGCTTTGAGGATCCTGGCACACTCATTTACTGTACTGCCAGTTGTAAAGAGATCGTCCACAAGTAATATCCTTTTGTGAAACACCATGGAAGATGCCTTTTTCTCTATGGAGAAACTGTTTTTGATATTCTCCAATCTTTTTTGTCTTTTAAGCTTACTTTGAGCTGTAGTATTTTTTATTTTTTTAAGGAGGCTGCCTGAATATTGAATGCCGGTTTTTTTTGCTATATTTTTCGCTAATATATGAGAAGGATTTAGCTCTCTTATAAATAGCCGGGCAGGATGCATAGGGATAGACATTATAAGATTGCTTTCTTTACCTATGTTATATTCTTTCATAAAGGCCAGGGTCCATTCTACAAATTCTTTTGTGAGCCCGGTTATTTTTTTGTATTTGAAATTATGCACTAGTTTTTTAAATGCCTCATCGTAATAGAATACTGAGAAGACCCGGTCAAAATAAAGGTTGTCTTTCTTGCAGTCAATGCAGATATCTTGCATCTCGGGTTCACCCGGTAATTGCCTGCCGCATTTTAAACAGAAAGGCGGAAGTCTTTTTTTGATTTTTTTTAAGCAATCATTGCATAGATTTTGATCCCAGGCCCTGGTTTTCGTTTCGCATAACTGGCAGGACGCCGGGTAAATTAAATTTATAATTTTCCCAACCATATAAGTCAATATAACATAAAGAAAAGTTAAAGTCAAAATGTAATGCTTTCATAGTTGGGTTGCAGATATTAGTTCTACGAAGCGTGCAGCATGTGGGGTTAGGCTTCGAAGGACGCTCGGCCTGTGTTTGTTTTTCGTTGAGTTGGGCCTCGCTCCTTTTTATTTTGACAGGCATTCTTTTAGGTAATGCAGAATTTTCTGTTGCGCAAAATAAAGAGGCCTCCGAAGCCTAACCCCACATGATACATACTTAGTGCAACTGTAACAGGTACATATAACTATGGAAGGCAGGGTAGAGGGGATTTGAAGGCTTCTTTATTTTGCGAAACCCATTATCTACAAATTACTAGTAAAGGTTGCCTGTCAAAATAAAACAGAGTGAGGCCCACATTTTCAAATAACAAAACCTGGCCGAACGCCCTTCAAATCCCCTCTATCCTGCCTCCTATAGCGTTGCTTAACTAAAGTCAAAAACTCTTAACATTTCCGGACTTTTATGATATAGTAGAAAACGGTCGGCGTACGTGCTACAATAAGAAAAAGAGGAGAGATAGTTATGCCTGGTGAAATATTGGATATAATAACTAGTCCTGTTTGTGTGGTTACAGCACAAAACAGTGATAAAATAAACGGGATGACTGTGGCATGGATTATGCAGGCAGCGTATAATCCTGCGTTTATTGCGGTAAGTATTGCACCTGAAAGGTTCACGCACTCTCTTATAAAAGAATCGAAGTCGTTTGGGGTAAATATTCTGTCAGATGGCCAAAGGCATCTTGGAAAGCATTTTGGGTTCTCATCAGGCAGGAATACCGACAAATTTACAGATATTGATTTTCACAAATCGAAATCTGGGCTGCCGATCTTTGACAATGTATATGCATATATTGAATGCAGGTTGATCAATATATTAAATGCAGGCGACCATGATCTGTTTGTGGGAGAGGTCTTGGAAAAGAATATAGATGATACAAAGAACCCGCTTATATTTAAATCGTCGGATTATTTTTAAACACGGATGAAAAAATGGACGATAACAAAGAAGAAAAATCCAAAAATATAGAAGAGTGGAATAGGGAGCGTGGGAAGGTTAAGCCTCTAGTGGATGTTGCTGTGGATTGCCATAATAGGGCTCGCACTGAGGTGAGTCAAAAAAATTATGATATGGCGTCACGTTTTTACAAAGAGTCAATTAAGAATTATAGAGAGGCAATTAATAAGGAGCTCAAATATTATCTTCAGGATCTTTTAGGCAGAGTCGCCCATGTTATTAGCGAATATATGTGCAATATCTTTATTGTAAAGATCGTTGAAAATAAATTTAAAGATGAAAGTGACATACATGAATTTGTAGGTTTTATTGATGGCCTGAAAAAGGAAGAGAAGAAATGCATATATGCGTATGATGTTGCCAGGATTTCTTTCTGCATAGCCAATTTTTATTATGAAAAAGGAGATTTTGACAAGGCCTGCGAGTTTTACAATAGAGTTATTGAGGCTCGGTGCGACAGGTCTTTTATAAACCGTGATGCCCATTTTAAAATAGGCAAGATACAGTTTAACCAGATGAGATTTAAAGAGGCTGTGGTGAATTTTGTTTCAGTTTTATCTTTTGATAGGGATAATAGAGAAGTTGTTAAATATATCGAAGATTGCCTTGGTAAATTAAATATATCGAAGCATAAGAAAAAATTTCTGACAGCAAGCCCTAATGAAGCAAAAAAACTCATTATGGAAGTGCTATGAGGAGGTAAGATGGAAAAGACGGTTAAGGTGTTCCAAAAGAACAAGTATCAGGAGATAAGGGTGGGCGTTACGCATTATGAAGGCAATGACCTTATAGATATAAGGACATGGTCGCAACCAAAAGGTAGCGAAGACAAAGTCCGTACTTCAAAAGGCATCTCTGTAAATGTTAAGCTTTATCCAGAGTTAAAGGAAGCAGTTCTTTCTCTAGAAAAAGAGTTAAAGGAAAACAACTTTATATAAACCAGATTCTTTATGGTGAAAAATCGATCTAAGGTAAGTCACATTATTACTGAATTAGGCGCACATCTGCCATATTCTATATTTGGGGTAGTTATAGGGATAATTATTCTGGGTATCTTGACGTTTTTTACAGTGATTTTAAGGGTTGAACATTTGTTGCAGGATGCTACAGAGGAGTTGTTCCATGTGTTTCATCCTGTACATATCCTTTTGAGTGCTATAGTAACGACAGCTATGTTTTGGAAACATGAAAGGCACTTCATGAAGACATTTCTTATAGGATTTTTTGGTTCTATTATTATATGCGGCCTTAGCGATATATTGCTTCCTTATATCGGAGGTAAAATTTTAGGAAGACAAATGCAGTTGCATCTTTGTATTTTGGAGCATCCGAATATTATCCTACCTTTTGCTCTGATAGGAGTTGCGGTCGGTTTCCTTGTGCCTGGCGCAATTGAAAAGAGCACAGAATTTTCCCATTCCCTGCATGTCCTTGTGAGCAGTATGGCCTCCATATTATATCTGATTTCCTTTGGTATGACAGAGTGGATCCATGTTATAGGAGGAGTATTTTTAGTAACAATAGTTGCTGTAATGCTTCCGTGTTGTGTCAGTGATATAGTTTTCCCCCTGACTTTTACCGACTCTTCTTCCTAATGAAAGATATTAAAGCCAGATTAATTGAGAGAATAAAAAGGGTATCTACGATAGAAAGCTTTAGGTTTAAACCTAAAGAGAAAGTTGACTTTCTGCCGGGACAATTTTTGCACGTTATTTTTGACGAAGGCAATCAAAATAACAGTGAACTGAATAAATATCTTTCGTTTAGTTCGTCTCCTACAAAGGACTATATTGAGGTGACTAAAAGGTTGAGCGAAAGCGCGTTTTCTCAGAAGCTAAGGAGTTTAAAGGTTTCTGACGAAATACTATTAAAAGGCCCTTTAGGCAATTGTGTGTTAAAAGAGGAATACAAAAAGATAGGGTTTTTAATCGGGGGGATAGGTATAACTCCTGTGATTTCTATGATAGAATACATCGCCCATAAAAGATTAGATACGGATGTGATTTTATTTTATTCTAATAGGAAAGAAGATGATATCGCCTTTAAAGAAGAGTTAAAATATTGGCAATCTACCAATAAAAATATTAGGATATTTTTCACTGTAACCGACGCTGAGCCAAAAGATACTAACTGTATCTACGGTCGTATAAGCAGGGAATTATTGATAGAGAAAGCCCAGGATATACAGGAAAGGATATTTTTTATTTTTGGCCCTCCTAAGATGGTAGAGGCAATGAAAAATATATGTTTAGGTTTAAATTGTAAGCAAGAAAACGTGAAGATGGAAAAGTTTATAGGGTATTAGAGAAGGAGAGATTATTAATGTCGCCTGTTAAAATATTACCGGATATTTATTGGGTAGGTGCGATTGATTGGAAGATTAGAAACTTCCATGGACATCTTACTCAGCGTGGCTCTACGTACAATGCATACCTTATAGTTGATGAGAAGATTGTACTAGTAGATACGGTCAAGCATTATCTTTATGATGAAATGTTAGCGCGCATTAAAAAAATAATAGACCCGTCTCGTATCGATTATATTATCTCAAACCACGTTGAGATGGATCATTCCGGTGCGTTGCCGAAGATATTAAAACTTGCAAAAAATGCGACTCTAGTGACTTCTCCTAACGGAGAAAAAGGCCTAAAAAGACATTTTAAGAAAGACTGGAAGTTTAAGGTAGTTAATACCGGAGACACTATTAAAATAGGAAAGAGGGCTTTAAACTTTATACTGGCCCCCATGGTCCACTGGCCTGATTCTATGGTTACTTATATCCCCGAAGAAAAATTGTTTCTGCCAAACGATGGATTCGGACAGCATATCGCAACATGGGAACGTTTTGATGATGAGATTGATCCGGGTATTCTGAAAGAGGAGGCCGCAAAATATTACGCGAATATCGTTTTACCTTATGGCGTGCAGGTTAATAAGTTATTAGAAATAGCGACTAAATTGGATATAAGTATATTAGCCCCGAGCCACGGCATTATTTGGCGTAGATATATTAAGGATATCGTTGAGCTATATAAAAAATGGGCTAGTAATATATGCGATGAAAAGGCTGTAATAGTGTATGATACCATGTGGGGGTCTACAGAGAAGATGGCCTATGCTTTAAATGATATGTTTGTCGAAAAAGAGATAGCATGTGAATTAAGGAGTCTTGCAACGAATCATATTTCGGATGTTATGACAAGGTGTCTGTCAGCCAAATACATCTGTGTCGGTTCTCCGACACTAAATAACGGTATACTTCCTACGGTTTCAGCATTTTTGACTTATCTGGAAGGATTAGCCCCTAAAAATAGAATAGGGATTGCATTTGGTTCTTATGGTTGGGGAGGACAAGGTGTTGCAAAGATTGAAGACATCCTTGAAAATTCCAAGTTTACCTTAGCTACTAAGGGATTAAAGCTACAGTATATTCCGGCTGAGGAAGAATTAAGGGAATTTCGCAATAAGGTAAAAGCAGTTCTATAAATAAGATAATAGCAGGAGGTGTTTTTTGGGAAATATATTTGCAGGAAGCGAGATAGTAGCGATCGGGATTCAAATTGAAAAGAATGGCCGAGATTTTTATAACACATTATTCACTAAATCCACAAAGCAAAAGGCTAAGGATATATTCGAATATCTGGCCTCTGAAGAAGAAAAACATATAGCAATGTTCCTGAAGATATTGGATTCCCTGGAGAATTATGAACCAAAAGAGGCATTTCCGCAAGAATATTTTGCCTATATGAAGGTCCTGGCTGAAAAATATGTATTTACCCAGGAGAATAAAGGCAGTGAAATAGCCGGAAATACGAAAAGTGATAAGGATGCTATTGAATTGGGTATAGGATTTGAAAAGGATTCCATTGCTTTCTATGATGGGATGAAAAAAGTGGTGCCAGAAGGCGATGTTAAGATTATCGATGGGTTAATTGCGCAAGAAGAGGAGCACCTGAAGAGATTATCTGACCTAAAAAATAGTCTGTAATAAAAAAGGAGTGTGTCAAGATGGATAAAAAAGTTACAGTTTATGGTACTTCAACATGCCCATATTGTATCAGGGCTAAGCAGTTTTTGAAAGACCACAGCATTGATTTTGAAGATATTGATATCGGCATTAACCAGGAAAAGGCACAAGAGATGATTCAGAAATCAGGACAAATGGGTGTGCCTGTGTTGGATATCGGCGGTGAAATTATTATAGGTTTTGACAAACCTAAAATAGAAATTGCCTTAGGGCTATAAAGAATATGTCTAATGTATATGACCTCATAATTATCGGTGCCGGGCCTGCTGGTATTACAGCCAGTGTTTACGCTGCCCGTAAAAGAATGAGGTTCCTGGTTATAACTAAAGATATAGGAGGGCAGACAGCTTGGAGCGGTGAGATCGAGAATTATACTGGTTATCAATTTATTAGCGGAGCTGAATTAGCGGCTAAGTTTGAAGAACATATGCGTAAATACAGTATTGAGGTAAAAGAAGGAGAGGAAGTAATGGAAGTTAGAAAAAAGGATAGTATAGTGTTGATTAAGACTGGCAAGGGTGAGTATGAGACGAAGATAGTTATAATCGCTTCTGGTAAGAAATCAAGAGAATTAGGTGTGCCGGGCGAGCAGGAATTTAAAAACAAGGGACTTACTTATTGCGCTACTTGCGATGGGCCGTTATTTACAGGGAAGGATGTAGCTGTCATAGGCGGTGGGAATTCTGCCTTAGATGCCACATTGCAATTGATGAATATAGCTAAGCGTGTATATCTTATAAATATAACCTCAGGTCTTACCGGCGACCAGATAATGGCAGAAAAGATTAAAAGGAATGAAAAAGTTTCTATTTTAAACAATGCTCGTGTAACTGCAATTTTGGGCGAAAAATTAGTCAAATCTATAAAAATAGAACAGGATACAAACGAACAGAATATTGCTGTAGAAGGGGTGTTTGTAGAGATTGGACTTACGCCTAATTCGGGATTTGCCAATGAAGTGGACAAAAATAAATCAGGAGAAATCAAGGTAAATTGTCATAATGAAACTAATGTTAGCGGTATTTTTGCAGCAGGTGATGTTACTGATGTCCCGGAAAAGCAGATAATAATAGCTGCAGGAGAAGGGGCAAAGGCGTGTTTATCGGCTTTTAAATATTTGGCTATCCATTGAAAATATTTTTAGATAGGAGAACTAAAAATGGCAGTTTTGATTCAATTCTGTGGAGGGGCTAAGACTGTTACCGGTTCAATGCATTTTGTAGCAACAGGCCATTCGAAAGTGACCTTGGATTTTGGGTTGTTTCAAGGACGCAGGGATGAATATTATAAAGTAAATTCTCAGTTTCCGTTTAGTCCAGAGAGTCTGAATGCCTGTATATTGTCACATGCCCATATAGACCATAGCGGCAATATCCCTACACTTATAAAAAAGGGATTTAGGGGTTCAATATATTGTACTCCCACAACCAGGGAATTCTGCCGGTATATGCTCCCTGACAGTGGATATATTCAGGAGGAAGATATAAGATATGTAAATAAGATAAACAAGCGCAGGGGCCTTCCGTCCCGCCAGCCTCTTTATACTAAAAAAGAAGCGCAGAAGTCGTTGAAATATTTTGAGACGGTTGATTATCATAATTCCTTTCCCATTTCTAAAGACATTACACTTACATTTTATGAGGCAGGGCATATTTTGGGTTCGACTGTACCAGTGCTTGATATAAAGACCGGAAGAACAAATACGAGGATAGCCTATGCAGTTGACCTTGGTAGGAGGGATATGCCTCTCTTGAGAAATCCTGAGGTGCCGGAAGATGTCGATTATCTTATTATTGAAAGCACATACGGGGGAAGGGAACACGAAGACATTAAGGATGCAGAACTTGAACTTGCCAAGACCATAAACAAGACCATCAGGCGCGGAGGCAAGGTTATCATACCTTCATTTGCCCTGGAAAGGACCCAGTTTATTGTCTTTTTCATAAGCGAGTTAATGAAAAGAAAAAAGATCAGAAAAATCCCTATATATGTTGATGGACCTCTAGCAGTAAATCTGACTGAGGTAGTAAGAAACAACTCGCAATATTTTGATGACACTACCAAAAAGGCATTTCTTGAAGATGTAGACCCTTTAGGGTACGATAATATCACTTATATAAAAGACGTAAACGAATCAAAAAAACTGAACGATATTACAAGACCTGTAATCATAATATCCGCTTCGGGTATGTGTGAAAACGGTAGGATTCTTCATCATCTGAAGAATAATATCGAGAATCCTGGGAATACGATTGTTGTCATCGGCTTTATGGCCAAACATACTTTAGGGAGGCGTATTGTTGAAAAAAATAAAATTGTTCGAATATTCGGGCGGCCTTATGATATGAATGCAGAGGTGGTTGTAATAAATGCCTTTAGCTCGCATGCGGATAAATTTGGATTGGTTGATTACTGCGAGAGGTTTAAAAGAAGGCCTAAAAAAATATTTATTGTTCACGGGGAACCTGAACAAGCAGAGGAACTTAGGAAAAATTTACGTCGGCACCTTAACATTAAACCACACGTGCCTGCAAAAGAAGAGACGGTATATCTTAGGACACGTTAGGGAATCTTAGCTGGGGGTTGATTTATGTTTCATAATATCTTATTGGCTTTTATACCTGTTTTTGTAGCAGTAGATGCAATAGGAGTTTTGCCGATATTCATCTCTTTTACACGAGATATCGGAGAGAAAGATAGAATTAAGATTATCTATCAGTCTTTGATAACAGCTTTGTGTTTGGCTTTCGGATTCGTATTTTTAGGAAAGGCTGTCTTTAAATTACTAAATATCTCCATCGGCGATTTCATGATTGCCGGTGGCGCCGTCCTTTTTTGCATTGCCATAATGGATGTTTTAAATCCGGGTAAACGGCGTCGTGTGCCGGCAAAAGATTTAGGCGCAGTACCTTTAGGGACACCCTTGATCGTAGGACCTGCTGTTCTTACGACCGCCCTTATTATAATCCCGGAATACGGGCTATTTGCTACACTTGGTTCAATAACGATCAATGTTTTTATTGCAGGGGCGGTATTCTTATTCTCGGAGTTTTTAATTAAATTGCTAGGGGAGGCAGGGGCGAAGGCATTGTCGAAAGTTACGAGCTTATTGCTCGCTGCAATCGCTATAATGATGATAAGAAGAGGGATTTTTCTATTCTTTGTGTAAGGATGTATATTTTAATTTGAAGCAATGTTAAGGTTAAAAATTAAAAAACCATCGGCACTTAAGAAAGGCGATACTATTGGAATAGTAGCGCCTGCATGGTCTTTTGATACGGAAAATTTTAAAAAAGGGATTAGTAAACTTTGCGGGCTTGGTTTTAGATTGAAATATAATCAGTCAATTTTTAATAGACACTGGTCAATGGCAGGATATGACATCAAGCGAGCTGAACAGATAAATAAGATGTTTGCGGATAAGGATGTTAAGGCTATATTTTGTGCAAAGGCCGGTTACGGCTCGATGCGGACATTGCCATACCTTGATAAGAGAATCATTTTACGAAATCCCAAGATATTTTTAGGTTACAGCGATATAACCGCGCTTTTGTCTTATCTGAATAATGTTACGAAAATGGTTGTGTTCCATGGGCCTGTGGTATCCGGAGAAATTCATAGTGATATGAATACTTTTACTTTAAGGTATTTATTGCGCGTTCTTACCCAAACCAGTCCTTTGGGGGAATTAAAATTCCCTATGCTGAAATCCTTAAGGCGAGGTAAGGCAAGCGGTATATTGGCAGGCGGCAATATGTCTATGATTATGAGCGTGATAGGTACGCCTTATGACATAGACACAAGAGGCAAGATACTATTTCTTGAGGATGTAGGAGAAGACTTGGAGACAATAGATGATTACCTAGTGCAGCTTAAATTTGCCCAAAAATTAAAGTATGTCAAAGGTATAGTATTCGGAAGAATGATAAGATGTGTAGACTACTCCGGCAAAAAATATACAATACGTCATATATTGAATGATATACTCAGTGATGTGAAAATCCCTATAATATATGGTTTCCCGTCCGGACATAGGGTAGCCGGTGATATTAATGTAACTTTACCGTTAGGGGTACACGTTACCCTGGATGCCGATAATGCCAGAATAATTATCAATGAAGCGGCAGTGAGTTAGTTCATAGGGAGGGATAGAAAATGCTCAGACCAGTCAAAAAAATATCTAAAGTCGCAGGACTATTGCCTGGGACCCTTGTTCACGTAGGAGAGAAAAAAACAGAGCATACCAAATTTACAGTCATTGATTATAATGAAACCGAATTTCAGGAAAAAGTTTTAAAGAAAATAGAAGAATGTACCTCTTTTAAAGAAAAGGATAGTGTCTCGTGGATAAATATAGACGGCATTTATGAAATAGATATAATAGAGAAAATAGGCAAACAATTTAATCTGCACCCTCTTGTTTTAGAGGATATTGTAAACACCGGGCAACGCCCAAAGATTGAGGATTTCGATGATTATATATTTATCGTGTTAAAAATGATTTCCTATAATGAATCTAAATCTGAGATAGAATCAGAACAGGTTAGTCTTATACTTGGCCCGAATTTTGTTATCTCATTCCAGGAAAGAGAAGGCGATGTTTTTAATTCGATAAGAGAAAGAATCAGGAATTCCAAGGGCAGAATTAGAAAAATGAAGTCGGATTACCTGGCGTATACTTTGTTGGACGCTATTATAGATAACTACTTTATCATTATAGAAAAGTTGGGAGAAAGAATAGAGGGTATGGAGGATACATTGATAAAGAATTCGACTCCTCAGACTTTACAGTTGATACATAGCCTAAAACAAGATACTATCTTTCTTCGTAAATCAGTCTGGCCGTTAAGAGAAGTTATAAATTCTTTAGAGCGTAGCGAGAGTAAGCTCATTCAGGAATCAACTGATGTATTCTTGAGAGATATATACGACCATACAATACAGGTAATCGACAGCATCGAGACATTCAGAGATACTGTTTCCGGGATGGTTGATATATATCTTTCTAGTGTGAGCAATAAAATGAATGAGGTTATGAAGCTGCTGACCATGATAGCCACAATATTTATCCCTATCACATTTGTGGCCGGTATATATGGCATGAATTTTAATCCCGGGGTTTCAGCGTGGAATATGCCTGAGTTAAATTGGAAATACGGTTATCTATGCGCCTTGGGTTTAATGCTGATTATTGCCTTATTAATGATAGCTTATTTTAAGCGCAGGAAATGGATGTAATATGAAAGTTCCGAGGATATACGCATTTTTGCTGCTCATAGTAATTACGGCAACCATTACTTTTCTTCTGACATTTTACTTTCTCTTTACGACAAGAGGCATAGGCTTAATTACAAAATTATTGATTTCCAGATATGCACAATCAGAAAAAGTCGAAATTGAAAAAATAAACGGAACAATATCCCAAACCCTATCATTTCATGAGATCG
>JAHJHC010000008.1 GCA_018824145.1 Candidatus Omnitrophota bacterium
AGAGCTGCAGGTATGATACCAGAAGGTACAAGAGATCTTGCAGCAGGAGTACCTGCCAATGAGATTTTAGTTATAATAGCTAAGAATGTAGATGAGTATAACAGGGTAGCACATCTTGAAGTAGAAAATAGGGTTGAGATACAGGTAGTAAATGGAGAAGGAGTAGATGAGATCGGTCTTGAATGGTATCAGATACTTAACTTAAAGGACGGTCAGTATGAAGCGTTATTTGGCTGGCTAATGGATACAAAATATATGGATGGAATTAGATTGAATGATCTTAACGAGCTAATGGATCCTAGGGTAGCAGAACAGATACATAAAAATGTCTAAGTCTAGAAGTCTAGAGACTAGTTATTAGGTTATTAGTTATTAGAGACGTCTACCGCGACAATCGGGAACCTGCCATTTTTACAAAGAGGAACCTGTCCTTTCCCATTCCCGAAAGGTATCCATTTTTCTCTTGACAGCCTTTCGTAGGGTGTAGTATAGTATAGCTACTCTTACGAAAGGGAGGTGTTTTAGTTTTTTAAGTGGGTGATTTATACCCACTTTTTTTGTTTATGACTGACCAAATCAAACAAATTATAGAGCCTGTTTTACACGAAGAAAATATTGAGCTTGTCGAGGCTATTTATAGAAGAGAGGCTGGAACACAGGTCTTGAGGCTTTTAATAGATAAAGAAGGGGGAGTTACTCTCGGAGATTGTACAAGATTGAATGAAACCATAAGCCGGATTCTGGATGAGAATAATTTAATCACAGAGAGGTATATCCTTGAGGTCGACTCTCCGGGTATAGACAGGCCTTTTAAAGAAAAAAGAGATTACGAAAGGGCTAAGGGGAGATTGGTTAGAGTAACATTGAACGAGGCTATTCTGGATAAAAAAGAATATATAGGCAGGCTTCAGGAGATACTGAATGAGTCTATAAAGGTAGAGACGGAGAAAAAAGGAGTTTTGGATATTCCGTTTGAGAAGATCATTAGAGCAAGACAAGAGATAGAATTTTAAAGGAGCGTACGATGAACCAGGAGCTATTGACAATATTAGACAGTATTGAAAGGGATAAGGGCATTAAGAAGGAGATCCTTATAAAGGCAATAGAGTCTGCACTTATAAGTGCAGCGCGTAAAAAGCTGGGTAAACATATTATAGATATAAAGGTTGAATTTGACCAGTCTACAGGTGATTTTAAGGTGTTTACCCCGGAGGGCGGCGAGTTCTCCTGTGACTTTGGCAGGATCTCTGCCCAAACAGCCAAACAGGTAATTATACAAAAGATTCGGGAGGCAGAAAGGGATGTGGTCTTTGAGGAATATAAAGGTAAGGTGCATGATATTGCTTCAGGTAGTGTGCACAGGTTTGAGAAAGGCATGATCATTATTGATCTGGGACGGGCAGAAGGAGTCCTCCCAAGGAGAGAGATACCTCATAATGAGGAATACAGGCAGGGTGACAGGATAAAGGCACTTATCATGGAAGTAAAGAAGACGCCGAAAGGTCCTGAGATATTGCTTTCAAGAAACAATGCAGGGTTAGTAAAGAGATTGTACGAACTCGAGGTGCCTGAGATATACGAAGGTATTGTTGAGATAAAATCCGTTTCAAGGGAGGCAGGGGATCGCTCAAAGATAGCAGTGTATTCCAAGGATGACAAGGTCGATCCAGTGGGCGCTTGTGTCGGCATGAGAGGTCAAAGGGTTAAGAATATCGTGCGGGAGTTAGGCGGAGAGAAGATAGATATAATCCGCTGGAGCATTGATACAGGGGAGTTTATATCATCTGCATTGAGCCCTGCAGAGATCTCCAGCATAAAGATACATGAGTCTGAGAAGAGGGCTGAAGTAATAGTAGCAGACGACCAGTTGTCCCTGGCAATAGGTAAGAGAGGACAGAATGTAAGACTGGCTGCAAAACTCACCGGGTGGAATATAGATATAAGAAGTAAATCCGAGATGGATAAATTAAGCAAGGTCCCTATAGACGAGATAGAAGGCGTGGGTCCGAAGATGAAGAAGGCGCTTATAAAGGCGCACTTTAAGACAGTCGGGGATATCTCCAAGTCAGACATAAAAGGGATGACAAAGGTAGAAGGTATTGGTAAGAAGACCGCAGAAAAGATATTGGCCTCAGCAAAGGAATTGTTAGAGAAGAGGGTTCATGAGGTGAGGCAAGAGGGGAGTAGAGAAAAGAGAAAGGCCAGGGAAGAAGAAAAACAACAACAAGAAGAGAAAGAAAAACAACAACAAGAAGAGAAAGAAAAAGAACAAAAAAAGGATAACTCATGAGCATAAGAGTCCATAAACTCGCTAAGGATTTGGGCCTTACAAGTAAGGAACTCATAGAAAAACTGCACAAGTTAAAGATCAAGGCTAAAGGCCACATGAGTTCTTTAGATGATGATACCGCTACTCTTGTAAAAGAAGAACTTACCGCATCTGTGAAGACACGTAAAACAAAAGAAAAAACCGTAGCTCCAAAAGAGAAGAAAACCGTATCTACAAAAGAAAAACCTGTAGTAGTTGCAGTGCCTTGCGCTGCCCCTGAGCCAGCAGAGGAAAAAGCACCTGAACCCTCTCTAGAACTGAAAGTACTAAAAATAGATATACCCATTACTGTAAAGGAGTTGGCAGTCAAGTTACAGACAAAACCAAACGAGTTGATAAAGAGGTTGTTGAGTAAGAAGATCCTTATAACTATAAATCAGAGCCTTGGTGAAGAGACTGCAGGTCCTATAGCAGAGGATTTTGGATATAAGATAGAAAGACTTCCCACTCAGGAAGAGGCGCTTTTACAAGACCATCAGGAAGAGGTGGATCCTAAAAAACTTAAACCCAGGGCGCCTATTGTTACTTTAATGGGGCATGTTGACCACGGAAAGACGTCTTTACTGGATATGATACGGGAGACAAAAGTGGTTGATAAGGAGGCCGGCGGCATTACACAGCATATAGGTGCGTATGAGGTAGTGCTTCCAAAAGGTAAAGTGACGTTTCTGGATACACCAGGACACGCTGCGTTTACTGCAATGCGCGCCAGGGGTGCTAATGTTACGGATATTGTAGTCTTGGTAGTGGCTGCTGATGACGGTATCATGCCGCAGACTATAGAGGCAATTGACCATGCCCGTGCTGCTAATGTTCCAATAGTCGTTGCAATAAATAAGATAGACAGGCCTAATATTAATTTAGATAAGGTCAAGAAACAATTAGCCTCTATTAATCTTGTCCCTGAAGATTGGGACGGTAAGACTATTACAGTAGGTGTCTCTGCAAAGACAGGCCAGGGCATCGATGAACTTTTAGAGATGTTATTATTAGAGGCAGAGATGCTTGAGTTAAAGGCTGACCCAGATAGGCCTGCTAACGGCATAGTTGTAGAGGCAGAGCTTTCAAAGGGCAAGGGGCCTGTTGCAACTGTCCTTGTATCGAATGGGACCCTTTCTGTGGGCGATGTGATTATCGTAGGTTTGAATTATGGCAGGATCAAGGCGATGTTGGACGATAAAGGCCATCGGGTCAAGGATGCATGTCCTTCAAAACCAGTGGAGATACTCGGTTTGTCTGGAGTCCCGTTGGCAGGAGAAAGATTTTATACAGTTACCGACGAGAAAAAGGCCATAGACATTGTTACCAAGAGACGTTTGGAGGAAGGCAGGAAAAAGCTTGAGGCCAGTGCAAAGAAAATCAGCCTGGAGGATCTTTACGATAAGATTAAAGAAGGAGAAGTTAAGGAACTGAAGATTATTTTAAAGGCAGATGTCCAAGGTTCGCTTGAGGCCATAAAAGATTCTCTTATCAAGCTTTCTACAGAAGAGGTGAAACTATCCGCTATACATAGTCAGGTCGGAAATATCAATGAGTCAGATGTAATGCTCGCAACTGCGTCGAATGCAGTCATATTGGGATTTCACGTTGATATAACGCCCAATGCCAAGGCCCTCTCTAAACAGGAAGGGGTCGACATAAGGTTGTACAATATAATTTATGAGGCAGTGAATGATGTTAAGGCAGCGATGGAAGGTATGCTCGAGCCTGTTATAGAGGAGACCTTTTTAGGCAGGGCAGAGGTTAGAGAGATTTTTAAGGTCTCAAGGGTCGGACTGGTAGCAGGATGTTTTATTTCAAAGGGCAGGATACCGCGTGATGCTATCTGTAAGATCCTAAGGGATAAAGATGTCGTCTTCAAAGGCAAGATAAGTTCATTGAAACATTTCAAGGACGACATGAAAGAGGCAAAAGAGGGTTTTGAGTGCGGGATCAGTTTTAGTTTCAATGATATCAAAAAAGGCGACATCATAGAGGCGATTGAGGTTCGGAAGGTAGCGAGGAGATTGAAATAATATTATGAAAAAACGCATATTAAGCGGCATGCGGCCCACAGGGCCTTTACATCTCGGTCATTTATTCGGTGCGCTGGATAACTGGGTAAAGTTGCAGGAAGGGTATGATTGTTTTTTCATGGTTGCAGACTGGCATGCCCTGATGAGTGAATATGAAGATCCGTCAAATCTTTCAAAATACATACTGGAATGTGTAGCAGATTGGATAGCTTCTGGTATAGATCCTGAGAAGAGCACTATTTTTATCCAGTCGCATGTAAAAGAGCATCTGGATTTATACATGATATTTTCGGATTTTGTGCCACTTGGGTGGTTAGAGAGATGCCCGACTTATAAGGAGCAATTACGGGAGTTGTCGAAGAGAAGATTGCATACGTATGGGTTCTTAGGCTATCCGGTTCTTCAGGCAGCGGATATTTTGTTGTATAGGGCATATGCCGTGCCAGTAGGGCAAGATCAGCTCCCTCATCTGGAGCTTACTAATGACATAGCAGAGAAGTTTAATAATATTTATCCGGAGGCGAGACATTTTTCTAAGATCAAGCCTCTTTTGACAGACATGCCTAAACTTCTGGGTATAGACGCTAGGAAGATGAGTAAAAGTTATGGCAATTTTATCGCACTCGGAGATTCGGAGAAGGAAATAACACAAAAATGCTCAAAGATGTTTACTGATCCTAAGAGAATAAAACTTTCAGATAAAGGCCACCCTGATACCTGTAATCTTTATGCATATTATAAATTGTTGAAAAAAGGGGATGTCCCAAAGGTCTTTGAGTATTGCACAAAGGCAAAACTTGGCTGCACGGAATGTAAAAAGGATTTAGCGGATCTAATATCGGATTACTTATCTGATATAAGGATGAAAAGAGAGAATTTATTGAAGGACAAAGATAAGATTTATTCGATCCTGGAACATGGTGCCCAGAAGGCACGTAAGGTCGCGTCTGAAACCATGAGCGAGGTTAAAAAAGCCATAGGCATGGTGTGATTTTATGTCTTATAAAGTAAAACTCGAAATCTTCGAAGGGCCGTTGGATCTGCTTTTATATTTAATCAAAAAGAGCGAGTTGGATATCTATGATATCCCCATAGCTAGTATTACAGAGCAATATCTGGAATATCTTGAGCTCATGCGTATGCTGGATTTAAATATAGCAGGTGAATTTTTGGTTATGGCAGCTACGCTTATTCATATAAAAAGTAAGATGCTGCTTCCTGTTGAAGAAAAGGAGGTCTTGCCGGAAGAGGAAGAGGATCCGAGGGAAGAACTTGTAAGAAGGCTTCTTGAGTATAAAAGGTTCAAAGAGGCTGCTGGTGTGCTTCAGGATTTAGAGGGTCAACGCAAAGAGATGTTTACAAAGGTCGGGACAGTCGGGCCTGAAGATTCCGGCCAACAATTTTTCGAAGCGAGTCTCTTTGACCTTATAACTGCCCTTACGAGGGTATTAAAGGACGTGCCCAAAGATGTCTTCCAGGAGATCGTAAAAGATGAGTTTACAGTAGA